>RPPD01000147.1 GCA_003818675.1 Spirochaetaceae bacterium | reverse complement strand
GACCCTCAAGCTTGTCAGCGATATCCTTTTCCTTCAAAAGAAAATCGTCAGCAAACACCGCGTAATAACACGACGGGCAAACGGTTATGGGATATACAAGCGGGTTTATCTCCCCAAACTTTACTGACGGTTCATACAGCCTGCGCAGTTCGTCAGTGAGTTTTCCAGCGATAAGGCGCCCCCCGCCAGTCAACAGCTCCTCGCGGTAGAACGTGTCCCCGCAGATCGGGCACTGGATTTTCTGGTTCTGGAAAAAGGTGATCTTTTTTATCTTGTCTTCCGCTTTTTTCATGCCTTTTCCTCTATTATGACAGTTGCTATAGCGTAGTCCCGTTCATGCGTAAGCGATACGAAAATCCTGCCCCCGCCTTTTTTTTCAAACACATCCTGTGCTTTGCCCGTGAGGTGAAGCGAGGGTTTTCCTGCCTCGTCATTGGTGACAAAAATGTCACGCAGGGAAAACCCGGACAACCCGGTCCCCAGTGCCTTGCCAAAGGCTTCCTTTGCGGCAAAGCGCGCAGCAAGCGAGTACAGCCGCCCTACCTTGCGGGATTCTCCTGTAGCGAGTTCCTTTGGATGGAAATAGCGCTCAAGCAGTCCCGGGACAGAGTCCCATCGCTCAAGCCTGTCTACATTCACAACATCTATACCGATTCCCCAGATCACATTCACTCTCCGTTTCAAAAGTTCCCTGTCTTTATTTTTTGTCAAACCTGATCTTCAACCTGTCTGGCTGGACCGCAATTAAAGTGGCGTCAACCGGGATCTCGGGGACAGGGACAAACATATATTCTCCTGGTTCGCGTACAGAAGAACAGTCCACCGCAAGATGGACCTGATCCTCTGTCATTTTTTCAAGTACGAGTTCAGCTGCCTCCACCTCAACGCTCCCTGCAGGAATCACGGCAACTGTCAAATTCTCCGCAAGACCAGTGAGGGCAACATTCAGATCGGAAAATATTCTGGTGTTCCGTTTCTCGCTCACTACGCCAAAGAAGGTAACTTCCTTTGCGTCCACGATTGACAAAAGCCTGTTGGGCAGCCTCAAACTCACCTTCTTGCTGATGGTGCCAGTTACGCCAGAAAGATTAATCTTGTCAATACTTACACTTTTGACCTGGGCCACAAGACTTGAAGGCCCGCGCAACAATACACGCTCTGGCGTGATAGTGTAACTGTCAAGCGTGAAGCCGCGTGGAGGAGCACCAAGATTTGCTGAGGGTACATCCACCAGCACATATTTCTCTGCAGTTGCCTCAAGCGTGAACCTTATCACTTGCGGCCTGTAATCAAACTCCAGATTTGAAAGCTTCTGCGCTGCTCCCAGCCGCTCGAGAACAACATCCCCCATTACCTCGCCGCCCTTGGTGAAGTCCGACAGGTCCACGAAAACTTTGAAATCCTCGCTTTTCAGCTTTTCCTCGCGGTCCCCGCCGCGCACCGCAACCTGAATTTTCTGGGGCCACTCGGCAGCCAGGGAATAACCGTCAGGCAGCTTCACCTCGTTGAGCATGACCTCCACTTCCTGCTGTGTTGAGATCCTGTAAAAAATAAAAATGAACAGACTCGCCAGCAGGCAGATTACCTTGGCGTACCAGTTGTGAAATATCTTGCTTATGAGCTTGCTACTCTTTAATTTCAAGGTTCTTCCCCTCTTCTTCCCTGATTTCAAATATTTCCGTGAGCTTGGAAATGGCAAACTCCAAAGTAATGTCATAGACAAGCTTTGCCTCGTACGCCAGCGATATGGCGCCTGTCTCCTCGGAGACGACTATGATGACGGCATCCGACTCCTCAGAAAGGCCAAGAGCCGCGCGGTGACGCGTACCGAAACTCTTTTTAATGTCCTGCTGTTCCGAGAGCGGCAGGAAACACCCCGCGGCTACAATCCTGTCGTCCCTGATTACTATGGCGCCATCATGCAGCGGCGTGTTTTCCGTAAATATGGTGAGGATGAGGCTCGATGAGAGTTCAGCTCCAATCTGGGTGCCTGTCTCAATCACGTTTTTCAGTCCCACCTGGCGGGAGAGCACAATTATACTCCCGATTTTTTTCATGGCGAGCACTTCAACGGAGTTTATGATGGATTCAATATGCGACTTGCGGACGCTTCCCGAAAAACCAAACCAGTTGCGCTGGCCAATAGTTGTAAAAATCTTGCGCAGTTCTGGCTGAAAGATGACAGCTATGCCTATGATGATACCGGGGAAGAAAATTGACTGCATCAGCCAGATGAGAGTGTTGAGCTTGAACACCACGGCAGAAACAAATATGAGCACAATGACCTGGGCGCCCTTGATCAGCTGTATGGCACGCGTCTGCTCCAGGATCTGGTAAGCCTGGTAGATAATAAAGGCGAGGATGAAGATGTCCAGGGCCGGCCTGATGATCTCCCGAAATATCCAAATTTCGAAAATCTCATTTAAAAAATCCAGATTAAAAAAATCCACTCGAACAGTCCTCTTTGCTGCCTATTATACGGAAAAGAGCCGGTCTTGGGAAGCAATAGACGATCATCGTCTTGACTTTTAGACAAGTTTCCCTATTAATTGCAGGCAGAGGAACAACATGGCAGCATCACCCTTTCCAGAAAATCTTGTCCGCAAGTGCATGAAAGAATCAGGCATCCGCTCGGTCGGTGAAGCTTCCATCCGCGAGATTCGCAAACTTGTCGGAAATATTGAGGCGGCTGCGGGCAAACAGTTCATCCGCATGGAAATGGGCATTCCTGGCTTGCCCGCGCCAGAAATAGGCGTTGAAGCGGAGATCGCGGCTTTAAAGCGCGGTGTGGCAAGTCTGTACCCTGACATCGAAGGAATTCCGGAGCTTCGGATTGAGGGTGCCCGCTTTGTCAAAAACTTCATCAACCTGGACCTGAAGCCTGAAAATTTCTTTGCCACTGTCGGCTCCATGCACGCTGGTTTCTCCGCCCTGATGGTGGCTGGACGCATGGACAAGACAAAGGACACGGTACTTTTCATCGATCCCGGTTTCCCGGTCCACAAGCAGCTTGTGAAAATGATCGGATGCAAAATTGAAGGCTTCGACGTATACAATTTTCGTGGTGAAAAACTGAAAGGCAAGCTCGAGGAGATTCTTTCAAAGGGGAATATTTCCTCGATCCTGTATTCCAACCCCAACAATCCTTCATGGATCTGCTTCACAGAGAAAGAGCTCTCCATTATCGGGGAGCTCGCGGACAAGTACAATGTGATTGTAATGGAAGATCTGGCGTATTTCGCCATGGATTTCAGAAAGGACCTGGGCAAACCTGGCGAACCGCCATACCAGCCCACAGTTGCAAGATATACAAAGAATTACATTCTTTTCATTTCAAGCTCCAAGGCATACAGCTACGCGGGCCAGCGCGTTGGCCTCCTCGTTATTCCGGACTCAGTCTTTGCCATACGGCGGCCCGACCTGACCAGCTATTACCCCACAGACCATTTCGGCCACTCCATTGTTTTCGGCACGCTCTATGCCACCACGGCTGGCGTAACCCACTCTGCACAGTTTGGTCTTGCCGCACTCCTGCGCGCATCAAATGAGGGGAAGTATAATTTCGTTGAAGCAGTAAAGCCCTATGGAGAACGGGCGCACGAGATGAAGCGCATGTTCACAAAAAATGGCTTCAGAATTGTATATGACATGGACGGCGATGACCCGATTGCTGACGGATTCTATTTCACAGTAACCTGGCCTGGCATGACAGGGCCTGAATTGGTGGAGGCATTGCTGTATTTCGGAATCAGCGCGATATCGCTCTCAACTACCGGAAGCTCCCAGGCAGGTATCCGCGCTTGCGTTTCGTTTGTGCTTCCCGGGCAGTTTCAGGAACTTGACAATAGACTCACGGCATTTGCAGCTCGCCATGCAAAAAGCTAAACAATTATTTTCAAACACAACACTGTTATAAGGCACCTTATCAAAGAAATAAATTCCGGCGGAACTCACACCCATGTCCGCCGGAATCATATGAGAAAAGAAATAGGGTGTACTAGAACTTCAAACCCATGGAAAGAGATGCCTGAAAGTCAGAAAGCGCAACAGGTGCATATGGAGTTGTGGGCGGTACCTCGTTATAGAAGCGGTAGAAAACCTTGGCCCCTATGACAAAATGTTTGAAATTGACCGCAAATCCAGCTCCGACCTGGGCAAAAATGGAAAGCCCTGTCAGATCAGCATCCTCGAATGTATTTCCTTCATCATCGTACACCGGGAGATCAATGCTGCCAGCGCAGCCGATACCAAATTCAGCAGTCGGATCAAGAAATGAATCAAACTCAAAAAAATGGTAGCGAAAGTCCATACTGCCGATCCAGTAAAGCTGCCACTCCTGCTCGACACCAGGGTAAGCTGAAGGAATATCAATAAACCTGGCGAGTGCGGTAAATCCAAAACCCGTGTGCTCACGTCTAAATTCCCCATAGATACCGTCTATGTGATTTTCAAACGCATTTTCGGCAATCTCCGGATCATCGCTGAACATGAGCGTGTCAAGTTCTGAAGCCGCAACAATACCAAAGCTGATTGAATGTTTACGCTCTCTTACAGGTGCTTCATCTCCTGTCTTGTCAAACAGATATACCTCGCCATCCGGCTTCTCATCGCGGTCATGGGCAAAAGCCGTGACCCCGTTCACAAGTAACAATGCGATGCTGATGATAATAATGAAATGTTTCATGATTTTCCTCCATGTGTTTCCATCACGTACAATGAAACACTTGCAGAAGGGAAATCTGTTACTCCAATAAATAACCCTGGCCGCGTATGTGGGAAATCAGGTCATTGTTGCCGGGAAGTACAGATAACAGCTTTTTCCTGAGTGACGAGACATGCATATCCACCACACGGCTTGGATTCTGCGGCAGGCAATTCCATATCGTATAATAGAGAGTATCGCGGCTGACAACCTGCCCCATACATCTGAGAAGAACCCTTAATACCTTCAGCTCATTGGCCTTGAGCCTGGTCTCCCCGTGGCAGGAACCCACAGTCAGCCCGTGCATCAATATGCGGGTTCCCCGCACAACCGGCATTGTGGTGCAGCTCCGCCTGACCCTGGCATCAAGCTCTTCGGGATACCATGGCTCCTTTATAAAATCAGTGCAGCCGAGGCTATAAGCTTCTGCCAAAAAAAAGTGACTCCCGTATACAATTACAGGGAGCCACATCTTTGGTCTGTTTTCAGGATACAACAGATCCCGCATCATTCCTGCGGGCACCGCGTAACAGTCTGTTTTATCAGGCTCAAGCGGCCCCGGTGAACAAGTCACTGCTACAAAATCCGCATTTTTGAAATACTGCTCCAGCTTTAGCTGAAGCATTTCATCAGACAGAACAACATTGCATCTGATCCCGGGTGGCTTGATTTCCATGCCCCCGGGATTTTCCGTGCTATGCCTTGGACTTGTCTTCAAGCTGCATCTTGGCCTTCAGCTCTTCCAGCATGGAGTCAGCGGAACTTGAACCGGATTCCAGTTCCTTGAACTGCTTTTCCAGGTCTCCATCCGCGGTGAACTCCTCAATCTCGGCCATAGCATCGGCCTCGGCCTCATGCTTCTCTATCTTGGCTTCCATGCGGTCAAACACTTCAAAAGCGCTTGTGTCCGAAAGCGAGCCCATAGTTTTCTGGATCTGCTTCTGGGCGTCTGCACGTTTTGAACGCGCAATAAGCAGGTTCTTTTTCCTGCTGACTTCCTCTATCTTGCCCTGGAGCATGCGCAAAGATGACTTGAGCTTTTCAACAGCTCCGTGCTGGGCTTCCCACTGCTCCTTGTACTGGCTTGCAAGGTTGGCGTATTCAGCCTTGCGCAACAGTGCTTCCTTGGCGAGGTCATCCTTGCCGGCATTTACAGCCAGCATGGCTTTTTTCTCCCAGTCCTGTGCCTGGGTGATATGCTCCTTCATCTGACGCTCGATCCGTTTTTCGTCTGCGATGGAAGAGGCAACACTCTTCTTCGCTTCGATGAGCTGCTCGTTCATTTCAATTGTCATCTGATTGAGCATCTTTTCCGGGTTTTCAGCCTTGCTGATCATATCATTGATATTGGCCTTAAGAACATCCGAAAGTCTTTTGAAAATACCCATGGGGTTTCCTCCTTAAGTGCTACTTTCTGAGTCCCTGACGAACAGGATAATGTGAAGCAAGGGCAAAACCGATTGCGTCAATTGATG
>RPPD01000146.1 GCA_003818675.1 Spirochaetaceae bacterium | reverse complement strand
CCCGCTGAATGAAATCTGCGCCGAGATATGCGGTACTGGTGTGTCGTCAAAAAACGTACAGGCGCTTTACGCAAAATCCATACAGGCAGCTGGCAGCGAGGATGTGTTGCTTTCTCAGATGCCTGTTGAGGATGTCATGGCGATAGATCCGCTTCTGGGACTGGCAGTGGGACGGCTTCGCGAAAACAAGGTCATACGCAAGCCTGGTTATGATGGTGAATACGGTGTCATCCGCGTGTTCGAAGACAACGAGGTGGACAGGCTCCGGGGCCAGAACGAACTCTTTGCCAGGGCTCCGGCCAACAGTCTGGCCAGGGCTTTTGGAAAACCAACCACAATGAAAACAGTCCGCAAAAAAGGTGTAAAAGCCGCGGAACTTTTCAAGACCCCCGTGAAAAAAAAGAATGACATGCCTGCATCTGTTGATCTGGAGACTTTAAATACTGAACAAACGGAAATCGCAGGGACTTATGACTGTCCAGTCGCGGTGACAGCCGGCCCTGGCACTGGCAAGACCAGAACGCTTGCGCTGTGGCTTGCAGGACTTGTCAGAAGCGGCAAGGCAAAGCCGGATCAGATTCTCGCGGTGACCTTCACAAACAAGGCAGCGGAAGAACTTGCATCGCGCCTGAAAATACTGTTGGGCGGCGGATCTGCGGAAATTACTGTTCAGACATTTCACTCGCTGGCTTTCCAGATCATCACGACATGGTATCCGCGGGTGAAAAGCATTTATGACGCATCAGGCAGAAACTCGATTATTCGCTATATTTTTCCGGAAAATACGCAAGGAGCAATCAGGGCACTTGCGGACAAGATTGAAGCATTCCTGGACGGAACCCTTGATCCCGTAGAACCTGAAATTGAGGCAGCAGCTCTAAAGTACCAGGACATGCTTGAATCCATTCACGGAATAGATGTCGCGGCACTCTGCTCTGAGGCAAACCTGATATTTGAATCGCGACGTGAGGTACTAGATTATTACAGGAACAAATACAAAGCCCTGGCAGTAGACGAGTTTCAGGATATCAACAAGACGCAGTACGAGTTTCTGTCGCTTTTGGCAGATCCATCTGGCAGAGCTTTGCCGTCAATACTTGTAATAGGTGATCCTGACCAGGCTGTCTATGGTTTCAGGGGTTCTGACCCCGGGCTTTTCAAAAAGTTTGTCGCAGACTACAAGGCTCGTGAAAAAATGCTTTCTTCCAACTACAGGTCATCCGGTACAATATGCATGGCCTCAGGTGATGTAATAGGACACAACCAGACTTCGGCTGGCATGAATTTAACACCTGTGCGTCAGACCGGGCCTCTTGTAAGTGTGTTCCATGCGCCAGACGAGTACAAGGAAGCAGAGCAGATCGCCAAAACAATCAGGGCTTTAGTCGGGGGCACGGACCTCATTGAATCTGGCGGCATATATACTGGAGATGGAAACGGATCTTCACCCTATTCTTTTGGAGATATTGCTGTGCTGGCCAGGACACACAGGTCTGCGGAGCATATAATTGAGGGATTCGTGGAACACGGCATACCCGTTTCCGTCCGGCAGGCTTCATCGCCTTTTACCCAGCCGCCCTACAGCGCCATTGCGGATATTTTCCGTTTTCTGGCCAATCGCCAGGACATTGTCGCGTACCGCAACATCGTCGCGCGACTCATTCCCGAGCTTGAAGCTCTTCAGCTTGATGCGCTCTTTGTGGCGCTGGCTTCAAGCGGCGGCCTCGTGGAACATATCACCCAGCACCGGGCGGTGCAGGAAACCTTGAGCGAAGGCGAACGGGGCCGTGTGGAAACCCTGCACAGGTTTCTGGAATTCATTGAAGCCGAGGTGGAGACTCAGGGTGTTTACAAGGGACTGTTCCTGATTCTGGAAAAGCTTCACGAGCGGATAGGTGCCGATTTGGAGGCCAAACTTCTTGAAGAAATGCTTTTGGAGACTGCGCGTGCACACGGGACCAATCTCCAGGGATTCATTCGCTCGCTTTTTCTTGAACAGCATGAGACAGTCGGGATGCCAAATGCGGAGCGGGTTTCTGTTCTGACATTTCACGCGGCAAAGGGACTGGAGTTTCCCGTTGTATTTATTGCCGCGGCAGAAGAGGGGATATCGCCACAGGCAAGGACAGACACTGACCTGGAGGAGGAGCGGAGGCTTTTCTACGTGGCCATGACAAGGGCTGGCGAGAGGCTCTTCATAAGCCATGCCGCATCGCGCGATCTGTATGGCAGAACCGAGGCGGCTTCTCCTTCGCGTTTTATTGATGAAATCCGGACAGTGCTGCGTACAACCTTTCACATGCCAAAGAGAAGGAAGAAGTTCAATCAGCCCAGTCTTTTTTAGATTTCTATTTCAGGGCATTGCGAAGGTTTTCTTCATATTCAGGATGCACACCCACGAACATAAAGAGCTCCGACTGGATCCACAGACAGTTCTTGTTCTCAGATGGCACCAGGAAGCGTGATGACTCTGCCTCTGTGCCATCCTTGCTGAAGATCGTGACCTTTTCCACGGCCAGCACAGGATAGACCTTGTCGTTCTTGAAGAGTTTCGCCATCTTGATGTAGTTGGACGACATGTGAGGGAAAAAGTCCTTGAAGGCCTTCTCAAGATTGTCCTTGATTTTTACGTAAAAAACGCCTGTCTGCATTATGTCTCCTTGCTTTAATTGGATTTCTTTCAAATACAGCCCTCCATGGGATTTTGTCCCAGCCAGGGCGAATACAAGCCTGTTGTCTTTGATCCTGTGACGCTGAAAATGAATGTGGGCACGGTCATGGGCAGTTTCTGCACACCGAAAAATGCCGGATCGAATTTCCAGTTATCTGGCGGAAGTGAACGGATTAAAACAAGAAACCAGATTGTGTCATTATAATCCAGTGCGCCAGAGTTGTCCTCCACTCCTATTTTGCAGAATTTTGCGCCATCGCCGCGCAAGAGCCCGCTCCCCAACGTGTCAGAGTTCGCGCCTTTATTGCGTATCACCTTGTAGTTGATAAAACTCTTTTCCTCTATCCAGGGGCTTGCCTGTAACCGACATAAACCGCCCTTGTCATGCCTGCCCGAGATCAAAATCCTGTCTTGTTTGCGGTCCATCTGCTGACGGGGTGAGCGCTTGAAGCTGTTCTCTGCTATTTCCAATGCGGGCTTTTCAGGCATGGAGTCAGGGGAGACATTTCCATAATAAAACGAGGTGGTTATGAGTGTATCCTCACTCTTGTCGCATGCGTACCATAGCCCGGCATAGGCAAAGTCATTTTTTGCCGCAGCTAAGTCAAAGATGAGGACATCACCTTTGCTCCCTCCAAAATCCGCTTGTGCAACGGAGAGCAGGTCATCGGCCATCAGGCTCCTCCAGAGTCAGTAATATCAAAATTCTAATTGATTGCAGTGGTTTGTGCAACAAAAAAAACCCTGCCAGAGTTGACATGCCACAGGTCACGGGGTAATGTCAGTTGAATGGAGGAGTGTCATGCACAAGATTGCGGTAATAGGCGGTGACGGAACCGGCCCCGAGGTTGTAACCGAGGGCGTCAAGGTTCTGGACGCCGCGGCAAAAAAATTCAATATAAAACTGGAATACACAAAATTTCCCTTTGGCGGGGCGCACTACATGAAGACCGGGGAGACCCTGCCTGATTCCGCCATCGCGGAGCTGAAAAAGTTTGATGCCATCTACCTGGGCGCTATCGGGCACCCGGACGTGAAGCCCGGAATCCTGGAAACAGGAATCCTGCTGAAGGCCAGGTTTTCGCTTGACCAGTATATAAACCTGAGGCCGATAAAGCTTTATCCTAATGTGGAAACCCCGCTGGCCAATAAAAAACCAGAGGACATAGATTTTGTCGTGGTGCGTGAAAATACAGAGGACCTGTATATTGGGGCGGGTGGATTCCTGCGCAAGGACACACCGCAAGAGGTAGCGATGCAGGAGATGATCGCAACCCGTTTTGGTGTCGAGCGCTGCATACGTTATGCCTTTGAGTATACACGGAAACGGAACAAGGACAAGAAGGTCACGCTCTGCGGCAAGACCAATGTGCTCATCTACGCGATGGATCTGTGGTGGAGGGCGTTCCAGGAGGTGGCGAAGGAATACCCTGACATCAAGGCAGACTATGCGCATGTGGATGCCACGACCATGTGGATGGTAAAAAATCCCGAGTGGTTCGACGTTATCGTCACCACCAATATGTTTGGCGACATCATCACCGACCTTGGCGCCATGATTCAGGGCGGCATGGGAATTGCCGCGGGAGGAAACATCAATCCAAACGGTGTTTCCATGTTTGAACCCATAGGCGGGTCGGCTCCCAAATATACGGGACAGAATGTCATCAATCCCATGGCCGCAATTCTTGCCGGACAGATGATGCTGGAAAACCTGGGAGAGGCCAAGGCTGCAGCTGCTGTTGAGGCCGCGGCAATAAAGGTGATAGCAAAGATGAAGAGCCAGGCCGCGGGCAAGATGGGATTCGGGACAACCCAGATCGGTGACATGGTGGCTTCGGAGGTCTGATCCCTTTCCTCTGACCGTGAATAAAAAAGTTTGGATTTTATTTATGATAATCCTATAATGGAATTATTGGGGAATGCGGCTGCCCTGGTGCGCCGCATTCTTGTTTTAAGGATTTTTGAAATGGCGCAACAGGTCAAGAACTTTCAGGAAATCATCTCTTATGTCCAGTCCTTCAAGGTAGAGGAATCCGACGCCATCCACATCGCAGAGCAGTTCATGGACTCGGCAAAAATAGCGTTTGATGCTGACGGCAATTTTGATCCGGTAAATATCAATTATTCAGAGGGCGATAAAAAATTGTCCAAGGCGTGATGGACATTGTTGCCGCAAGCCCGTCTGTTAATGCAAACGTCTGCGGAGTTTGTTCGCGAATGCGAAAAGCGAATATTTAATTTTACTAGAGGCCCAGTCAAATGTTCCTGCCATGTTCCGGACTTGTTCATAATACCCGAGTTTGTAACGCTTGATTCCTTCGCCCGGGTCATTGCGCATGGTGACCCCCCACAGGTCAAAGAATTTCCGTCCCTCGTCACGCGCATCCCTCATGCTTGTCCACTCGCGCAGATGGTTCGGCATGTCCCGCCGGAACTCGTAATCCGAGGCGCCAAACATGTAGATGGCCTCTTCACCGTAGGTGAAGACAAGTGAAGCCGAGGCAAGTGAGTTTTCCTTTTCAACAAGATACAGTCTGGCCATGTTGTATTGTGCCAGAGTTTCTGTGACAGACAGATAATACGACAGCGGATGTATGGCGAGGGCATTGTCATGGCGTGACTCGGTTTTTTTCAGAAGCTCGTAGAAACGGCTGACATCAGCAGGGTCAGTGGAGGTGCGCACGGTAAGGCCGCGTTTTTCCGCGAGCCTTATATTGTACCCGTGTTTGTGATGGAATGATGTCATCAGTTCCTTGTCAGGCTTGTCAATGGGCACCTTGACAGTATCATTTGCCTGCACAAAGTCAGGCGTCTTTTTAAAACCAAGATTATTCATTTTATCAAAAAGGAAATTTGTATCGAATGCTTCCGGTTCAATACGCACTAAAAGAGACTTGCGTTCTCTGGCAAACGCAATAATAAAGGAAACTGATTGTTCAATTGAAGCCTGATTTTCCCAGTCAATCCATGGTCCGCGCGGGACATAGAGTATTTTCTGTCCAAAACCCATGTTCCTTTCAAGAATGAGAATGGATGCATTTATACCCCCGGGGGAAAATGGTTGCCCTGGCGTTCCCTCAATGGGTGCGGGTGTATAGGGACCATTGTCATGGGTCTGGATGAAGAAAAAAGGTGTCCAGGCCGGGGACGCTTTCTGCTTTGCGAGCCCCCATTGCGGCGTCTGCAGGAAATGGGGAAAGCGGGATTTCATTGTGCCCCCGTTCCCGTGTAAATTGCTGGTTTATGCATGATGTTCTTCGTTTACTATGGATTGGCCTCGTTGGTCAAGGTCCTTCAACAGTGAACATAGTTCACCGCTGAAGGACGGAGTTCCAGTTTGTCCAAGAGGAGATACAGCGGTCCAAACTGGAACTCCATGTCCGCCCATATTTGTGGGGTTTCAATGTAATTGCCGTGGAGAACGGGAAGTGCTTTACTCGCAAATGCTTGAGATCGATCTGCTATTCTCAAAGAAAGCTGCCGTGCAGAACGAAATTATTCCTTCAAGTTGTGAATG
>RPPD01000145.1 GCA_003818675.1 Spirochaetaceae bacterium | reverse complement strand
CTCCAAAGTCCCAGATATAAGTTGCGCCTGCCTTGACGTCAATTTTTGTTTCAAGGAAAAACTTGGCAGTGACTGAAAGCCCATCGGATTGCTGCTCTGATCCTATAAGGATCTTTGCCGGGAGGAGGCTTGGTGAAGATACTGGTTTTGGGATGCTGCGGGAATTGTCCGTGGCATTGATCGTTGAAGCAGGAGTGCTCTGGTCTGTTCCTGCTGCAGCAGTAAGTACCTGGACCCGACGGTCGTCAAGATGACCTGTAGATGGAATCAGAATCATCTGACCGGGTTTGATGAAGGAGGGATTGGCTATGTTGTTGTATTCCGCCAGTTCCATTGGATCAACGCCGTGCGTATAGGCGATCTGATAGATTGTATCGTGCTTTTGGATGGTATATTCAATATCGTTTTCACGGCTGACTGGAAGAACACCTGATCCTGTTTCGGAAACTGGGTCTGTCGCGAGTTGACTGTTATAAACGCCTGCAAACAGGATAAAAAAGCCAAAGGCAATGGAAAGGGGCAGGTAGACAGTGAAAATCATGGGATTAAGCTTTAGAGAAAACACCCTTTTCCTGGAGCGTTTACCAGGCTTCTTTTTGCGTCTTTTTATCTGTTGCTGGAAAAGCAGTGTATTCATTTCCCCTCATTATAATTATCTTACGGAAATGGTGTTTGCTTTAGCCCTCATTTTCAGCAGTTTGTTTGTGGTGCAAAGCCGGTTTCCAAGGGAAAAATATGGCTGCCATGAGATAGACAGCAGCGGTTATGGCCAAAACTGACGAAAAACCAAGTGTAATTGAAAGCAGCCTGGATAATACAGTGCCTGTTACGGAAAAGGCTCCGTTCATCCCCCATGCCCAGGGCAGAAGTTGAGGAGTATCCACTCCCACAGAACGTAAACCATTTGGAAACGGCATTCCGAGGAAAAATGCAGCTGGCGCGATTACCAGAATTGAAATAACAAGCTTGAGTGCAAAATGGCTGTCAAGGAGTGCGTTAAGCAGGGGAGAAAGCCCAAAAAGATAGAAAAGAGTGCAAATGACTATGCCTGCAACAGCCAGCCTGACAACTGATTTTGAAGCCAGTTTGAACTTGCCGCTTGTAATGCTGCCAATTCCAGAAAGCACGAGCATGGATGTGAGCACTATTGAAGTGGAATAAGTGGGATCACTTAAAAAGAATGTCAGCTTTTGTATCAGGAATATTTCCATGAACATATAACCGATTCCAAGACATGAGAAATAGATAATTACCCGCAGAGCGGTTCTCTTGTGTTCAAAAAGGGCTTTGAAACGGTTGGCCATTGGAATGAAGATTATCAGTGCGCCAAACAAAATGGACTGGATAAGAACGCCAATTATTAGAACGAAACCCCATTCTTCCATTATGTCCCGCATCTGGTCTATATAATGGCCAAACATTGCCGGTTTGAGATATACAGAGTAGTAGGGACGGTCATCAGTCATTGGAGTGATGTCAAAGACAAACTCCTGGTATAAAGCGGCCTCCCTGCCTGAAAGCATATCTTTGATCAGAAAATGATAAAAGTCACAGGACTTGAACTCAGGAGTGCTTTCTGCAGAACTGACCTCATTGGTGTAAAAATTCCTGTAGACAGCCATGATGTTTTTAGGGTCAGCCTGAACTGGCGGCATTCCATCGTAATACACGAGATCAAACGCCCTGCTTGTCACGAACTTGACAAGCTTGTCAAGTTCGTCAGTCAGGAACGGGGATTTTTTTACCAGGATGGTTGCAGTAGATCTGTGCAGATCAAAGGCAAACAAATGTTTGCTGATATCAGTAAATCCAAGTTCGCACAGGGTGGTAATGACTGTTGTGAGGATCTTGGGCACATTCCTGGGCGGGATCAGTCCGTTCCAGACTGTAATGGAAAGAATTCCGTCATCTGAAAGCGCGTTCATGTAGGCCGAGATTGATTCCCTGGTATATGTAAAGTTTTCATGCACTGATTGCCCGGTGGCCATGACAGAACCAATGGAATCAATAAGGCTTATCTCAATAAGGTCGTGGTTTTCTGTGTGCGAGGCGCACCATGCCCTCGGGTTTGTAATCTGGATGGAAATTTTGTCATTATGGAAAAGGTTGTCATTGTATTCCATGATGGTGGGTGTATCTTTGAGAAGATTTACAAGTTCGTAATTGGGCTCTGCGATTGTGACCTGGCGGGCATTCTTGTAAAGCGCAAGCTGTGCGCTGATGCCGCCGTTGAGGTTCGCCAGAAGAACATCCGGATTCTGCAGAATCATGTAGGGAGCGGCCATGGGAAGATAATCCATATAGGCGGCCTGTGACTGGATAAGTTCTCCCATGATAAGGAATGGCCCGTCACCGTCAGTGAAAAGACCCGCAAAATCCTGCTTGGGAATTTCATTGAGTTCATAAATGGCGATATCGCTTGATCCGGGTGCGGAATGGAACCTGGAGCTGGAAAAAACATGCAGTTCGCCCTGGGGGGAATAGGAATGGTGTATGACCTGTTCATCAGGATAATTGCGCACATAACTGATGGATTTGAATTCGGATACTTTGATTTCTCCAAGAAATACTACTGCTGCCAGGGATGCAACAAGCAGAATGATGTTGGCAACAAGGTATTTTTTGTTGATGGATACAACTCCCGCTTCAGGACGCGTTTCCACGATTCCAAAAATGGCGGCCAACACTGACAGCAGGAGCAGCGGTATCATGAGGAACTGGGGAGGAATGAAGTACATGAATACAAGTATCAAAAGGCCGCCCAGGCCTGAGCCTGCCATGTTCCAGAAATAAAGGCGGTTGATACGGGAACTCATGGAGACAAACATCACACCAATAAAAAGGGCAATAATAAAAAATGGTATTCCGTAAAGCAGATAGTACAGGCCGATCCACAACAACTGGTGCAGGCCTGATGTGAGAAAAATGGGGTTGAACGGTATCTGCTGGACAATTACAAAACCCATCACCATGGATGGACCGAATAATGAACCTGTGACACCAATCCATCGGCCCGGATTGGCTTTAAGGCTTTTGGAAAAATAGCACAGCAATGTTCCTGCCAGTCCGAAACCCAAAAGCGCAGTGGAAATGACAAGAAATCCGAAGTTGGACCAGTTGCCAATCGAGAATGCGCGCATGACAAAAATCTCATAGGCTATAGAGACTGCGGAAAAAATGGCAAGTGAAATCATTTTGAAGAAGGGTGCTTTGTCTGTCATAGTTGACCGGATTATATCAGGGAAGAAGAAGAACGACAAGGAAAATATTTAACCCGGAAAACAGCGGTTTGTTGATTGATTAAAACCGCTTAAATGAATATAATTTGCTCATTCCGTCATGATAAAAGGCGGATGATTTTATCAGTCGAGGACGGGAAAATGGAGACATGCAGGCAATGCGGAATAGACACCATGGAATCGGATTTATGCGATGAGTGCCGCAAAAAACAGGAACTGTATCAACCCAGCGAAGTAACCTTGCCAGCTACTCCAAAGACAGCTTTGGTTTCCGTATTCCTGGTAACGCTTGCGCTGGTTCTGGTGTTGGGCCTGTTTTTTACGCTTAACCTTGTGGAGGCAAGTATTCTCAGGGAAGACTTTATAGAGACGGAAAAGGCCGGAGTAAACCGCCTTGTTGAGGAAAAGGTTCCATTAGAAGCTGTCAGCTTCGCTATTGCCTTTGATATTACCAAAAAACCTTTATTGCCCCCGTTAAATGATAAAAACCTCTATATCAACTGGATGATGGAGCGTACAAAGGAAACAGCGGAACACCTGGGTGCCAGATGGGATTTATCACGCATATATATAGGTTCAAATGAACTTGTAGGAGACAGGGTCATTTCGGCATTTCTGCTTGCACCCAGGGAACATTTCGTGCGAAAGGTCAACCTCGCGCGGGCATATGACGACAGCTGGCTTCCCATCGGGTATGGAGCCACCATTACAGATCCTGATGTCGTGGCGATGATGACAACTTCACTTGATTTACAGCCCCATCACAGGGTTTTGGAGATAGGGACTGGCTCGGGTTACCAGTCAGCGATTCTTTCCCGCCTTTCCAATTTTGTGTACACAATAGAAATCATTGAACCCCTGGCAAGGGAAACTGATGAACTTTATGCGTCGCTGGAAGCGGATTATCCCACCTATAGAAACATCCACAGGAAATTAGACGATGGTTTTTACGGCTGGGAGGAGTACGCGCCTTTTGACAGGATAATTATAACATGTGCCATTGATCATGTCCCTCCGCCTTTGATTAAACAGCTGTCCATGGACGGGATAATTGTGGCTCCCATCGGTCCTCCCGGAAGACAGTATATAATGCAGATCAGAAAGGTTCTCACTGCAGACAACAAGGTCACCCTGACACGGCGTGATGTGTATGACGGGCTTTCCGTAGTATTCATTCCGTTCAGGGACGAACGGGGGAAATCCTATAACGGGAGATAATTGACGAACACCCCGTCTGTTTGCTATGCTGAATAGTCGATAGTTTTTGAAAATATTTGTGGGAGAAATGGCAGGGATATGCTCGCAGCCACATTGAAACTGCTGCGCGGACTCAGGATTGTTCGTGCGGAAAAAAGAAAAAAGGGAAAAATCATCTGGAAGTCCTGTGTGCCAGAACTTGCAAATAAATTATACGGGATGCTTGTACAAAGGGCATCCTTGATAAAGTGCGCAGTCAGGAATAAATATCTCCCGCTTTTATTGCCGTATAAACGGTATTTTATTTTTGGCGGGGCTGGACTTTCGCTCATGCTATTTGTAATCCTGGCCATGGCGGGCAGTCATTTCCCATATGATGTAAAGACTTTGCTTCAGGGAGAACGGCCGCAGGTGATGGGGACTGCGGGCGGCATTGAACTGGGTTTTGGCCAGCTTGCGACAATCAGAAATCAGGATATTGAATACATACTTGGGGCGAATGATTCAATACAGGAGATAGCCTATCTTTATGGCCTGAGGCCTGCCGAACTGTTGCTGTATAATGGTCTCGGCAGTTTCAGAAGCACGGTTGCCGGGCAAAAGATTGTGATACCAACTCTTTACAACATAACTCGTTTTCTGAATACAATAGACCGTTCCATGCTTGTCAAACTGGATGATGAGATGGTAACTGTGGCTGATACCAGGGTTGCGATACCACAGAATATAAGGATCTCGGTAAACAAGCAATATCACGATCATGCCCTGACTGCAATTTTTTCAGTTGATACCCCGCTTTTGGGAAAGGATATTTCCTACAACTGGGATCTTGGGGATGGCAGCAGGTTATCAAAAAAACTCTGCATTCATACATACAATGTTCCAGGCATATATATTGTGCGGCTTTCAATAAGGGACAAATCCGGCAACCTTAGCGCTTCAAACAAGCTGTATATCAATGTAGATCACCAGGGAATAGAGAACTATCAGGACAGACTGTATCTCACAGTGAACAATGTGGGAGAACTCCTGGGCCTGGACGGGCCGCTTGTACAGGCCAAGGACTTTCTGGGACGGGTTTCGCAGCCTGTGCATTTTGTGGAAAGGGTTGGAGAAAGGTACTACTATCAGGCAGATGCTTCAGGATATTTTTTGCTGAAGTTCCGTAAAAATGAAAAGATAGTGACAGTAAGCCTGTTTGTAAGCCCTCGTGATACAATACACTCTGACAGGTCCGATGTTGACTGGTATTTTACACAGTATGGAACCGGGCTTTCCAACTGCGGGCCAACCACTGTGTCAATCGGAATAGGCTGGGCAACAGGGAAGATAGTTCAGGTAGAGGATATAAGGAATCAGATAGGCTGGGTGGGGAATGGTTCAACCTCAATGGGAGATTTGCAAAAGGCCCTTGAGCTGAATGAAGTTAAATCATTTTTCACGAATGTGGCATCGGTTGATGATTTCTGCAGAATAATAGACAGACAGAATATTGCAATAATCGCCTATCACTGCGGAAAAATATCACAATCCGAGGGTGAGATGCAAAATGATTCATTTGGCGGTTACTATACTGATTCTGTGGGTCATTACGCGGTTATTAAGGGTTATACACGCGATAAAGAATACTTTGTTGTGTATGATCCGCTTCCGTCAGACTGGGGAATCAATGGACTGCGTTATGGGGACGGGCAGAGTATGATAGGCAGAAACCGTTACTATCCTGTCGAGGAAATCATGAATGCAATGTCTGCACCGACAGCACTTGAAATCAGCCGATAGGTTTACTTCCGTATTATTTCAGCTTGATTTTTATTCGTAAATATATTCTACTATGACACTCACTCTGTAATAGATTTAAACGAGGAGTAATATGGCG
>RPPD01000144.1 GCA_003818675.1 Spirochaetaceae bacterium | reverse complement strand
TAAAAATCATCTTCGGCTTTTTGCCATGCAAAAACCAAAAGATGCAAGATCCATCCGTGATATGCCGAATGTCCTCTGCCAGAAACTTCCAGCAGAGGAGTTTGAGGTCACCGCGAAGCTTACCTTGCATTCGCAAAAACCAGGAACCATGGCAGGGCTTGTAATGCTTGGCGTGGCATATGCGTATGTCGCGATCACAAAAACAGAAACTGGTTTTTCCTTGAGATTTTGCATGGCAGACACAGCTAATGAAGGTTTTGCCAGTGTATCTTCGGTGCCGGACAATTTAAAACCGCGCGATGGACAGGTGAAGGGTACGGATTTGGCTGAGCTTGTAATTGACGGTCCTGTATTGAAAAATAACGGGGTTATTATTGCCATGCGCATGGACAAGGACGCGCGCTGCAGGTTTTCCTGGAGCAGTGATGGAAAGATATTTTCAGATATTGGCCAATTGTTTTTTGCCAGACCAGGAAGATGGGTTGGCGCCAGGCTTGGATTGTTTGCGCTTTCAGAAAGAGCGCCAAAGACAGATCCAGCCGAAAACACATTAGATGCACAATGTACTGAGTGTGCTGATTTCAAATATTTCCATGTGCGGCAAATGTAAAAGACATCGAGGATCGTATCGGCGCTCTTAAAACTGAATCATGGAAATCGCCGGAATATGGACGGGCGGAATCCCTCCGACCTTTTTTGCGTCATTCCAGTTTATGCCTTTATAATTGGATGCATCAACGGCGCTGTCGCCCGACGGGGTGGAGTATCTTCGCCAACCTTCCCTGAAGATGCTGTCAATAAACACTTTGTCTGACTTGCCTTCGAAGAGAAATCCTTCGTTGGCGATAAAGGTGACGGCCTTTATTTTCCCGCGTAAAACAGTAGGTAGTTTTCAACTTGGGTTTTTACATAATAGCTGGAATGGTCGCCCTTGTTCAGATGGTATTCCACTGAAACGCCGCGGCCCTTCAGTATGGAAGACAACTTTTCGCAGCCTTCCCACAACCTGTAACCGTCTTTGTCCCCGACATCGAGATATACTTTCAGTGAGGTGAGATCCTTGTTCTGGGCGAGCATGATTGGATCGCGCGACTGCCTTGTGGCCTCGTCAGGGTAGAGAAAATGGTTCCCGGACGCCGCGGGATCCACTGAAAGGCCTGGCATATGGCCGCCGACCTTGCTGAACAAATCAGGATGCCTGAATGCCAGGTGCAGGGCGGCAAATCCGCCCATTGACTGGCCGCCGATAAATCGTGCCTCGCGCGAGGCGGCTGTGGAATAATGTGCATCGATATGCGGGATCAATTCCTGGTAGAGCCAGTCCTCGTACCTGCCTTTTGCAGTGTTGTTGGACAAATCATCTGGTGAACCGATTATCTGCGGCTTGTCTGCCGAATTGATCCCATAGCTGTTGTCAATTTCAGGAGACACAGTAATCAGCGGAACAATCCTGCCTGAGGCAATGAGCTTGTCATAGGCGCGATGAATCTCGACCTTGGTAAACCAGTTGTCCTCTATGTTGGAATACCCGTGCAGGAGATAAAGAACCGGATATTTGGTTTCCTTCGTGTATCCGTCCGGCAGGAAAACAATCACCCGCATTGGTTTCTCAAGTACCCGGCTCTGGACCCAGACCACTTTCAGCCGGTCAGTCTCCCTCACGACCGAGGCGTTGCCAGTAGGCCTGTGATAGTCTTCTTCGCAAAACGCAAAGGCGATAAAATATACAAGGAAGATTCCCAAACAGAGGATGATTTGATTTCTTTTCACCCATATCTCCTTTTTAACGCCTATTTGATGTTGTATCCTTTTTCCGTCACGTACAGGAGAAAGGATTTTTGTTCATGCTGGGAATATGGGTTTATTCCCGTAATGCGGAGCACCAGCCCCGGCATATCATGCGTTGACGGCTGGGGTTGGATTCCGGTAATGGAAATTGGATAAATCTCGCTGACTGTTTTGGCAAGGTCAATCTTGTACAGTTTTTCGGGTGTTGCCACCGAAAGCCATTGGAGTATTACAGCGGTGTTGATTTGATCAAATCCCTGTTCAAGGAGGATGATCCTGACAAAACCTTTGAAATTGCCTTCAATTACAAGAGGATATCTTTCCACCAACCGAATTGCTGCAGAAATGCCATCTGTCTCTTTGAGCAAAGGATCCCTGTCCTCGGCCCATGCCGGAATGACAAGGACGACAAATGCCAGTGCCAGGATCGCTGTGTGCAATATGCTTCTCTTTTTCATGTTTCACCCCTTTTTGAATGAAAGCCCGTCGCCTGTTTTACCCTTGTCAGCAATTACAGTATCACCCTCGGCAAGCTCACCGCCGAGCAGGAGCCTGGCAACCGGATTCTGCACCATATTCTGGATTGTCCGCTTCAGGGGACGCGCGCCATAGAGAGGATCAAAGCCCGTCTCTGCCAGGTATTCAAGCGCGGCTTTGGTGAACTTGATCTCTATCTTCTTTTCGCGCAAGCGGTCACGAAGCTGTGCAAGCTGGATCGTGACAATCTTGGAAATATCTTCTTTGTCCAGACGGTTGAATGTGATGACCTCGTCTATCCTGTTTAAAAACTCGGGCTTGAATGTCACCTTCAGCAGCACGTCGATCGCTCCCTTTACCTCCGAGACCTTCGCGGCCTTCTGTATGATGTCACTCCCAAGATTGCTGGTCATTATGACAATGGTGTTCCTGAAATCCACCTGTCGGCCCTGGCCGTCAGTCAGCCTGCCTTCGTCAAGGAGCTGGAGAAGCACGTTAAACACATCAGGGTGTGCTTTTTCAATTTCATCAAAAAGGCAGACCGAGTAGGGCCGCCTTCGCACGGCCTCTGTGAGCTGACCGCCTTCTTCGTAGCCCACGTATCCAGGGGGCGCTCCAATAAGGCGTGAGACCGAGTGCTTTTCCATGTACTCGGACATGTCAATGCGCGTGAGGGATTTCTCGTCGTTGAAGAGAAAACCGGCAAGGGTTTTGGCGAGTTCTGTTTTGCCGACACCTGTGGGACCGATAAATATGAACGAGCCAAATGGCCTGGCCGTATCGGCAAGGCCCGCCTTGTTGCGCCTGATCGCGTCAGCAATTGAGGAGATCGCCTCCTCCTGACCGACAACGCGCTGACCCAGGATTGACTCGAGCTTCAGGAGCTTTTCTTTTTCCGACGAGAGCATTTTTGAGACAGGTATACCCGTCCACTTGGAGACAATCTTGGCGATGTCTTCCTCTCCAACCTCTTCACGCAAAAGCCTGGATCCATCATTCTGCTTTTCAAGTTTTTTTGAGATCGCCGCGATCTGTTTCTGTGTATCAGGAATCTTTCCATGCTTGATCTCGGCGGCACGGGCCAGGTTGCCCTCGCGCTCGTATTTTATCTCCTCCAAATGGAGTTCTTCCAACTGCTGTTTTAATTTGCGGATACCTTCGATTTCCTTTTTCTCGTTCTGCCATTGTGCCTGCATGGCATTCCGTTTTTCGCCAAGATCCGCAAGCTCCTTCTTGATTTTGTTCAACCTGTCTTTGGAGGCATCATCGTTTTCCTTGGAAAGCGCCTGTTTTTCAATATTGAGCTGAAGCATCTTGCGCTGGATCTGGTCAAGCTCGGTGGGCTGGCTCTCAATTTCCATTTTCAATTCACTCGCGGCCTCGTCTATAAGGTCGATGGCCTTGTCCGGCAGAAATCGCGAAGTGATGTAGCGGTTGGAGAGCGTGGCCGCGGCGATCAGGGCTTCATCCATGATGCGCACGCCGTGATGGACCTCGTAGCGTTCCTTAAGGCCGCGCAGGATTGAGATGGTATCTTCCACGGAAGGCTCGCTTGTATAAACAGTCTGGAACCGGCGTTCAAGAGCAGCGTCTTTTTCTATGTATTTGCGGTACTCGTCAAGCGTGGTGGCGCCGATCGCCCGCAGTTCGCCCCTGGCCAGAGCGGGTTTCAACAGATTGGAAGCGTCCATGGAGCCTTCGGCACGGCCCGCGCCGACAAGGTTGTGGAGCTCGTCGATGAACAGGATTATCTCGCCCTCGGCCTTGATCACTTCATTGATAATGGCTTTCAGGCGTTCCTCAAACTCGCCGCGGAACTTGGCGCCCGCGACAATCGATCCAAGGTCCAAAGCAAGCACGCGCTTGTTTTTCAGGGAATCAGGCACATCGCCTGAGACTATGCGCCGTGCAAGGCCCTCCACTATGGCTGTTTTTCCAACACCTGGTTCTCCAATTAGAACAGGATTGTTTTTTGTGCGGCGGCTTAAAACCTGCATGAGCCTGCGGATTTCTTCATCGCGGCCAATCACCGGGTCAAGCTTTTCCCGCCTGGCGAGTTCGGTCAGGTCCTTGCAGTAGCGGTCCAATACCTGGTATTTGTCCTCCGGGTTCTGGTCTGTAACTGTCTGGTTGCCGCGTATTTCCTTAAGCACGCGCAGTATACTGTCACGGGACAGCCCGGATTTTTTAAAAAAAGCTCTGGCGTCTGATTCCACGTCAAGCGCGGCTATGAGAAGATGCTCTGTTGATACATAGTCATCCTTGAGCTTGGCAGCCTCGTCCTCGGCCTTCATGAACAGTTTGGAGATCTGCGGCGAGAGGGTAAGCTGCGCCGAGTCCCCGTAGACCTTGGGCTTGGCCTTGATGAGCCGTTCCATCTCCGCACCAAGCGCCTGAGGCGCAACCCCGAGCTTGGAAAGCAGGGGAGTGATAATGCCATCCGCCTGGTTGATGAGGGCGGAAAGCAGATGCTCGACATCGATGATGGAATGATTGTGGCGCTGGGCTGTGCCCTGCGCGTCTTCAATAGCTTCCTGTGCCTTGACCGTGAACTTGTCCAATCTCATTTTTGTGCTCCTTGCATCCAAATATTAAAATATTAAATGCAGGAGTCATGGTCAACGGACTGCAGGGAAAAAATGCGGGGCACACCCTCAGGGTTTTTTTACCTTGAAACGCAGCACATTCCATGAAAGCGGCGTAAGCTTGACCAAAAATTGTCCCTTGTCAGGGGCTTTTAATTTTATAACCTTCGGGACAACGGCATTCAGATTTTCAAAGGTATTTTTTGCGTCCAGGTCAGGTCCATCGATGATGAATTGTTCAATAGGCGTGACCTCTCCGAAAGAGCGCAAATCCAGGTCAAGGGCAATATCTTCCTTCTGGCCGCTGTGAAGTGCAAAGAAGGTGAATTCGTTGGTATCCTTGCGATAGGTGGCGGCTGTCTGCAGAACAGGGACACTGCCGTATGTTTTTGTTTCAACTGACGGGCAGCGTACAAGTGTTTTCAGCGCGGTTCCGCGGCCATAGACCGAGACCTGCTGGAACGGGTAATAGATGGCCTGCCTGACAGCCTCCCCGTTCTTGCGTGTGAAAATGGGCGCGATGACATTTACCAGTTGCGCGAGGCACGCGATTTTAACGCGGTCCGCGTTGTTCAATAGCGCGCAGAGCATGCCCCCGCAGACTATCGCGTCAAGCAGGGAGTAGATGTCCTCCAGAAGCGGTGGCGCGATTTCCCAATTGGGCAGGCTGAACTTTTTCATGTACCAGACATTCCACTCGTCAAACGACAGCATCAGAGTTTTTTTGCTCCTGGTTTTTGCCTTTACATAATCCGCTGTCGAGGCGATTGTGCGGATGAAGCTGTCCATGTCCAGGTACGAAGCGAGGAAGGAGCCGATATCGCCCTCATTCTCGTAATATCGGTGCAACGAGATGAAGACCAACTGTTCGAAGGGGTGTTCAAGCACAATCCGGTCCCATTCCGGGTAAGAGCCAAGCAGGGGCGAGGAGCTCCCGCACGCGACAAGCTTCACTGATGGGTCGACCATTTTGAGTATCTTGGCTGTTTCACGCGCTTTCTTGCCGTATTCCTCTGCGGAAAGCTGTCCTGTCTGCCATGGACCGTCCATTTCGTTTCCGAGACACCAGTGAGTGATTTTGTGGGGCGCCTTGTGGCCGTTTTTTATGCGCAAGTCGCTCAAGTATGTACCCGAGGGATGGTTGCAGTACTCAATCATGTCCCCCGCGTCCTGAAGTGAACCTGTTCCAAGATTGACCGCGGCCATGGCCCGGGTATCTGCCTTTTTGCACCAGTCTGCAAACTCATCAATGCCTATCTCATTGGTCTCTGTTGATTTCCACGCATAATCAAGCCTCCTGGGTCTATTGGCCCGCGGACCGATGCCGTCAGTCCACTTATAACTGGAAACAAAATTCCCGCCGGGATAGCGGGTGAGCGTTATGCCAAGGTCGCGAACCAGGCTGATGACATCCTTGCGGAAACCCTGTTCATCAGCCTCCGGATGGCCCGGCTCGTAGATACCCGTGTAGACAGCACGGCCCAGGTGTTCTATGAAG
>RPPD01000143.1 GCA_003818675.1 Spirochaetaceae bacterium | reverse complement strand
TATTTTTTCCCCGAAATTATTGCTCATATTTTATCCCCTCAGGCAATATAACATATAAAATGATGTTTTGTCATCACCCATAGGCCTTGCTGAGCAGGTCGGTGCGGCTTTTGGCACCTGTCTTTTCAAAGATATTGTGAAGGTGGTTCCTGACTGTTGCTGATGAAATAAAAAGCTTTTCGCCTATTTCCTGGTTCGAAAAACCTTTGGCGAGACACGTGATCAGTTCCTGTTCACGCGCAGTTACCTTGTACTGCGATATGAAGCCCGGGGAAATGACCCGGGGCGTATTGTCCCGGGGGGTAATACGCCCCCGTATGTAGTGCTGGAAGCCGTGGTATAAAAGCATGGCGTTAAATACAAGGTATGTGAAGGGAAAGAAAAGAAACCGGAACTCCAGCGGTGAGGCGAGCCCTGGGTCCATGACCAGGGTAATGTTGAACTCATCAAGCAGGGTTATGGGAAACAGGATTAGAATCATCACGCCGAAAGACCTGACCACGCTGCGCAGGGTTTCATTTTCAATGTCCCGGTAATACCGGACAATCAAAATAATTGAATAGATGCCGGCTCCGTAGAGCAGAAGATCGGGAGCTTCCAGATTACGGAGCGGCCGCGCAACCTCGGGCATGAATGTGAAAATCTGGTAGAGGGCCGTGAAGATGAAGAGCAGCAGAAACAGGACATGAAAAACGGCCCTGGCGGCAAAAGAGCGGGGGCGCTTCACCAGGTGCTGGCAGAAATTGGTCAGTGTGTATATGAGAACCACGGCCATGAGGCGGGAAACGAGCTGGACGCAGAAAAAGACGACGGTATCCTGCACCAGGACGGGTTCCAGATAGAACATCAGGGCTGCCAGGAACATCAGGAGCATGAACGAGGTCAGAAACACAAGGAAACTTTTTTCAAGTGTGTTTCTCTGTCTGAAAAAAATGGCAATGGCCAGTACCCATGTGATGATTCCGATTGAAAAACACAAAATTGTGAAAAATACGAGGAATCCTCCCATCATGTCACTCTCCCTGGGTCTCCTTTTTTTCTGGCTTCCATTTCCTCGTGATGCATCTCAGCCTCGCATCTGCGCAGGTAAAGCGGCCCTGCAGCCGGGTCAAGCGGTCCATCCTCTTCCAGTTTGCGAATGCCAAGCGATACAAGGAGTTCGAGGTCGGCCTGCTGTGGCAGGATTGTCGCCCGGCCTTCAGTTAAGATTGGCGCAAGAACTGCGGCGTCAGGTCCGGTGAAGAGCACGGTGTCATCCTTGCCCGCAAGAGCGGCTGTCTCGGCGGCCGCAAGATCCAGATATTCTGAAGTCCTTTTACCATGAGAATAGCATGCTGTATAGAAACGGTTTTTCCTCGCATCAAGCAATGGGATCACCAAACCCCGCAGGTGCGCGTGTGATGCGGCATAGAGATCCAGTGTTGGAATGCCCACCACTGGACATTCTGCAGCCAGGGCAATACCCTTGGCAGTTGAAAGACCTATCCGCAGTCCTGTAAACGAGCCTGGACCTATTGTACAGATCACGAGGTTCAAGTCCTTCGGATTTAGTTCAAGCTCGCGGAACATGCGGTCCATCCAGGGGAAAAGGCTTTCCCCATGATGGAAACCTATATTTGCCTGGATGCAGATCCTGTGTTCGTCCGTCGTTGCGGCTATTCCCATGACATTTGTTGCAGTATCCAATGCGAGTATATTCATATTCTTAAACCCTGCAATTCAAATTTGCGGCTTCCGTTTGCTTCCACAGAAATCATCACCGCCACATTATTTTCCGGGAGAATGGCCATGGCCATTTCCGGCCATTCAATTACAGTCACTCCGGTGCCCGCGAGGTATTCAGCGAGGCCGATATCGTACAATTCATCCGGGTCTTTCACACGGTAGAGATCGACGTGGTAGAGGGGAAGGAGTCCTGAATACTCGGAGATGATTGTATATGTCGGGCTGGTCACAGGTTCATCTATTCCCAAAGCCAGGGCTATGCCTTTTACAAGCGTTGTTTTCCCCGCGCCCAGACGGCCAGTCAGGGTGACGCTGCTTCCAGGCTGAAGGGATTTGCCTATTTTTGTACCAAGCTCGAGGGTTTCTTCGTGCGTGGATGTGCGGATTGTCTGAGTGTTGAATGGCGTCACCATGATATTGCATTATTAAGGAAATGCAGCCCACGGTCAATAATGGGTCCTTCAAAACATTTGAATAATGCAGGCTTTGACAATAGAATCATTATATGACCATTGCGTATCTCTCAAATCCCACGACCCCGTACATAGGGACCATGATTGCCTATCACGGCATCTGGGAAGTGGTCTCCGGGCTGGACATAAACCTTCTGTGGTATCGGGGGGGCAGGCATGACACTCCTGGCGATTATGAAAAAGAGGCCAACCTGATCTTTAATTTTATTGACAAACAGCAGGTAGACGGCATTATTATCGCGCCTGTCGGATTCAGGAATTTCTTCAAGTCTAAGGATTCGTTTATGGGCCTGATCAATATGCTTGCGCCCCTTCCGATTGTCGCGTCCGGGGGACGCATCAATGGAATCCCTTCCGTCATTCCTGACAGTTATGATGATATCCTGAAGATGACAGAACATCTGGTGACCGCGCACAACCGCAGGAATGTGGCCTTTCTGCGGGGACCCGAATCCTCCGAGACCGCAAATGACAGGTATCGGGCCTATTGCGATGCCCTGGCCAGGCATGACATGAAGCTCAAGCCTGAGCTTGTCATTGGTCCGCTTGAATGGGACTTGGCGAGGGGACATGCCGTGGGAGGCGCTGCTGTAACAACGCTCCTTGACGAACGGGAAGTGAAATTTGACGCAATTGTCGCATCCAACGACCGTCTTGCGATTGGCGCATGCGCGGAACTTGAAAAACGGGGAATCGATATTCCCGATGATGTGGCGGTCACAGGTTATGATGACAGCGAGGAGGGGCGGCATCTGGTAAAACCGCTTACCAGTGTTCCTCATCCCCAGTATCAGATCAACAGGGAGGCTGTTTACCTTCTTGTTGATCTGATTGCAGGGAAAAAAATCCCCATGACAACCCCGGTCAGGTCGGAGATTCTATATAGACGTTCATGCGGATGTGATTCATCCCCGATCAGGGATCTTGAAGCTGCTTTTGAAAAGCGGAATCAATCTTCAAGAACACCTGTTGTCACAAAAACCACAGGGCATGAGAATAAAATCGGTGATGCAGAAGTTAGTTTTACCCGGCATGAGGCGGTATCCGGCGGCATTCTTCCAGCCGATTCGCTCCGTATCTTTTTCAGGGCTTTTTCAGATGGAGTAAGGAATGAGAAATGCCGGCCTTTTCTTGATGCGCTCGATTGCCTGGTCAACCGATCCGAAAAAGAACAGGTCTATGCCGGATGGCAGAGGGCGACAAGCGCGGCCAGAGATATCCTCCTGGATCTATTGCCGGGAAAATTGGAGATGATTGATGACTTCGCGCATCTTGTGCGCGTCCGATTGCATGAGTTCAGCCTGCACTCCCAGTACCGTGTTTTGAGCCAGCGGTCAAGACTCTTTGGATTGACACATCTGATCATCCAGTCCATTAACAGGGCATACAGTCTGGAGACACTGAATAATATAATGTGTACTGAAATGAATCAGCTTGGGGTGCGCATCTGGTATCTGGCCTTGTTCGATTCCGGGGAGGGCAGTGGTGAGCCCTCATGGCAGATTTTTGGGCGAAATGCAGTTGGTCCGGTAGTTAAGCAAATCCCCGGACGGGAGTTTTGGCTTGGAAACCTGCTGCAGGGCGAAGCCCTTCCCGAGCTGGGTAAATACAGGCTTTTTATCGGTCCCCTGTACACTCATGAAAACCAGATGGGACTTCTTATCATAGAGATCAAGACTGAATTTGTCTACATCTATGAGGCAATCCGAACCCAGGTCTCAAGCACGCTCTGGAGCATTCTCCTTCTGGAACGGTACAAAGCCACTGCCAGCACTCTGCAGAAAAAAGCGGCTGAGCTGATACGTTCCAACCAGGAACTGGAACAGTTCGCGTATGTGGCGTCCCATGACCTGCAGGAGCCTCTCAGAAAGATAATCGTCTTCAATGACAGGCTTGACAAGACATATGCAAAGATATTGGGTCAGCAGGAAAATGAGGACGCTACAAGGCTCAGAAAGGCTGTCACGCGTATGCAGAGCCTTATAACCAGTCTCCTCGAATATTCGCGTGTATCCAGCAAGATGGGCGCCTCCAAGCGGGTGAAGCTCTCCGAACTGGCGGAGGAAGTCAAGAGTGACCTTGAGCAGCGGATACTTGCCTCATCGGGAACAGTACAAATTGGACAGCTTCCTGAAATAGACGCAGATCCGGTCCAGATGCGGCGGCTTCTCCAGAATCTCATTTCCAACGCGCTCAAGTTTCACAGGAAGGATACGCCTCCGATTGTCAGGGTCTATGTGGCAAAAACCTCCGATAGTTCCTTCGAGCTTGTTGTCCAGGACAATGGGATCGGCATCGAGAAGGAATTCCAGGAGAGGATTTTCAGGATATTCGAGCGACTGCACGCACAGGGCGAGTACGAAGGATCGGGAATTGGTCTTGCCGTCTGCCAGAAAATCGCGGATCGTCACGGCGGCAGTATCAGGGTTGAAAGCGAACCGGGCAAGGGCGCCCGCTTTATTGTAACGCTGCCCGGACCAATCACGCAACAATTGCCTTGACGGCTTGCATTGCAGAACATACAATTAAAAAAGGATCACTGGATAAAGAAATGCCAGAAAAAAAGAAGCGGATAACCATTGCCTTTTTCTCAAATCCCATTCGTCCTTTTTATGGTAATATCAATTTTTCCGATGTCGTTTTCGATGAAGCGCGCGCAAACAATGCTTCGGTTCTCTGGTACCGCGGGGGGGAGCAGTTCTCGATTCTGGAGGGGGATTCCGGGGGAAACAGGATTTACCGGCTCCTTGACAGGGACATGATAGACGGCGTGATAGTATCGTCTGTCGGGTTCAAGTCATCATTCAGGACTGAAGAGGAGTTCATGAATGTCATGAACTCTGTCAAGATTCTACCAGTGGTCTCTGTAGGTTTGAACTTCCCCGGGATCCCGAGTGTGGTGTCTGACAGCTATACGGATTTTCTGATGATAATGGAACATCTGATAACTGTGCACGGCTACAGAAGGATTGCGATGATTTCCGGTCCTGCCGGGAACATGGCGATGGAGAACAGGATGAAGGCCTATTGTGATGCCCTGGCTGCGCACAACATTCAGTTTGATCCAAAACTCGTATCGCCGCCCCTTCCCTGGGACATTTACTACGGCAAGGGCACCGGCAAGGAGGCTGTCCGCATCCTTCTTGATGAGCGCAAAGCGGATTTCGAGGCAATGGTTGCGGCAAATGACAGGCTGGCAATCGGGGCGCACGAGGAACTCGAGCGACGGGGCATTCGTATTCCTGAAGACGTGGCACTGACCGGATATGACAATTATCCCAAGACAAAGGTTATGCGTTCTCCTGTGACAACAGTTCCCCATCCGCAGCCGCTTATGCTGCACAGGGGCATGTCCGTGCTTATGGACCTCATCCAGGGAAAAGAAGTGCCAGAGCTTTCGACCATCTGTTCTCGGCTGGTCATCAGGCGCTCATGCGGCTGTGTCCCTCGCCCGGTGGCAGACCTCATACAGTCCATGCCTGAACTCAAACCGTCAGGCGTGTCCGGGGGATCAGACAGGAAATCGGCATTGCGGGCACTCGCAGCTGATCCGGAAAAGCTCTGCACTGTACCGGGGCTCGCGGGGCAAGTGCTTGAAAACTTTTTGAAGAAGATTCTGGATGTTTGTTTCGACGGTTATGACAAAACCCTTTTAAGGGATTTTGCCTCCCTGCTGGAGGAGTATGCCAAGGAGGATGATTTTTCGGAATGGGAGTTGTTTCTCGTCAGGATAAGGCAGCGTCTTGGGGGCATGCTTCCGGAGCTGATTTACCGGATTGACAACATTATTCTTGTGCTCCAGTCCCAGTTCGCGGAGCACAGTATCAGGATCCAGTATGCCAGACTGCTCGCGTTCGACGATGTTTCACGTGAAGTTCACAATTTCAACAAGCTGATTGGTACTGCCACTGACTTGCCGGGGCTTTTTGATATGGTATTCAGGGAGCTCGTCCTGACCGGCATGAAGGAATGCTTTATCTCGCTGTTCACCAGGCCGGACATGACCGGGGCTGACGTACGCCTGGTCTTTGGTTTTTCAAACGGCGTGCGCATCCAGTGCGATCCGAATGATCCCGAAATGGTCTATCCAGCCAGCAAAATACTCCCCGAGCGGATCATCAGGGCAATTCGCGTTTTGAATATTTCGTGGCGCCCCTTTTTCACAACCAGAGGCAG
>RPPD01000142.1 GCA_003818675.1 Spirochaetaceae bacterium | reverse complement strand
TCCCTACGCCATTCCCGCAGGTAAAACCCTCATACAGGCACAGCTTCTCTGGAAGGAAAAAAAGAACGCTGGCCGCAAGATCGCTGCGGTTTTTGTAAGCGATGTTTCAGGATCTATGAGCGGTCTGGCCCTGAAAAACCTCAAGCTCGCGCTTGCCGAAGGCGCCAAGTTCATTGATCCGGCAAATGCCATAGGACTTGTTGAGCATAATGACACAGTCAGAAGAATACTGCCCATATCGGACTTCAACGCGCTTCAGCAGTCACGCTTTCTGGCAGCTGTCAAGCAGATGTCTGCCGGCGGCGACACTGCGATGTTTGACGGAATCATCACCGGTCTCCAGATGCTGCAGGAGTTCACCTCCAGGAATCCGGATTACAGGGGCGTGATATTCGTCCTGTCTGACGGAGATACAAATGCAGGCAAGTTCCAGAGCATAGAGGATATTGGCTCGGTAGCAGACGCCTTAAACATCCCAATTTACACAATCGCGTACGGCGAGAATGCAAAGACAGGGCTTCTGGGCCAGCTCGCGTCCATTAACGAGGCCGCAACCATGAGCGCCAAGGACGAGGCGATAGTGAGCAAGATAGGTGCGCTGTTAAACCTTGAAATGTAGGAGAGATACATGAAGGCATTTTTTCTCTGGGCTGGCATATTTGCAGCAGCATACGTGGGACTTTCCGCCGGGACTCACCTGACGCAGTCCGCGGTCTCCCACAGGATTCTTGTGGCCGTTGACGTGTCTGGCTCCATGGAAGCCTACAAGCACAGACTTCCTGAAGTCCTTGCTTCTCTTGGTTCTGTTCCATACAGCAAATTCAAGATCATCACCAACAGCCCCAACCTGCAATACCAGGTGATCCAGGACTGGTCTGACAAGATGGATTTTTCGCACCTTATTCAAATCAAGATGTATGCGCCACTTGACCTGGAGAAACTCATCAATTCACCTGACATCGCCTCGGCTGATGAAGTAATTTTTATTACAAACTCATCAGACACAGGGAAACTCGCTGGCGTCCCAAAATCAAGGATAATTAACGTGAAATGACAGCGGTGTACTGTTGCGCTGCTGCTGAAAGGATATAAAAATGTTGGACCGTGCATTTTGCTTCTCCGTCTTCGCAATCATAGAAAGACTCCTCAAGAGTGAAATCACCAACACCTCTCGCCAGCTCATTGTAAATTACATTGAGGAAGCGGACGGAGACACATATTCCGAAAAGGCACGGGCCGCGATTTTCCGCTACTCGAATGAAAAGATTCCCTCGCTTGAGGAAATCCGGAACAAGGCAAACGCCCAGTCAAAAGATTCACTCTCGATCCTGGAGCACCTCGTGCTTAAAATGGAATACGAGGCCTCCCGCATATAATAAAGGTCCGTAAGCAGACTTGAAGTTTTTCCTTCGGAGAAATTACCATGAGATGGATACTAATCGCTGCCGCCCAAATTTCGCCTGATACGGTGATACTTCTGCTCGCTGCAGCGCTGGCCGCCCTTGTCTTTCTTGTTGCAGGAATCATTGCAGGCATGCGTATTTCGCGCGCGTTCTCGGAAAAGCGCCTTGCTTCAGAACTTGAAAGACAAAAGACCCAAATGTCCGCGTTCTTCCAGGAACAGATCCCTGAAATCCGCGGCAAGGCGGTGGAACAGTCGCGCGCAGTGCTTTCCGGAAAGTTTGCAGAGAACCTCTCGCCATACCTTCCCGGGTTCGGCTATTTTCCAGACGAAGCGCGTTTTCTTGGAAACCCTGTGGACTTTATTGTTTTTGAAGGCGCAAGCAGAGGGGATGTAAGAAACATAGTCTTTGTGGAAGTGAAATCCGGGGGTTCAAAGCCCACGGCAGTCCAGAAGTCAATACGCAGGGCGGTTGAAGAGGGTCGCGTCAAGTGGGAGCTCTATCGCGTGCCTGACAGGCTCGTGCGTGGTGAATGACAGGTTATAGCGCTTTAAAGCACAGGAAAAACCTCCAAAATCCTGTAAATCAAGGCCGGTAAAAGGCCGATAATTGCGGTAAGGAGAAAAGCGCACATGCCGCATGAGGAAGAAAAACCAGACATCCTTCATGTCAAAAGAATACCGGAGAGCCGCTTGAATTTTCATTACAACCGTGAAGAGCGGCTGAAGCTGCGCAACGATCCAAACGATAAAGAAGCTGCAAAAAGAAAAAAAATTCTGAAAGCTGGAAAACTGCTGGTTATTTTCCTTGCCATGGCCATAATAATTTTGGTCAGCCTGCTGGTATATAAATATTTTTTTCAGTAGAATGCTAAACAGCCTGGAAAAAATGAGAACTGAAGTCTTGAAGCGGAGAAAACAACATGGATCTGTCAAGTTTAATCGGAATGCTATTGGGTATCATTGGTTTGGTAACTGGTCTTCTGGTCGGAGGAGCTGATATCCTCATTTATGCCGATCTCTCCTCGGTTTTCATCACCATTTTCGGATCGTTCGGCGCCCTCATGATCACCCACCCTCTTCAGAGAATCCTGATGATGCCGCAATTGATAGGAATCATCTACAGAGGCAGAAAATACGAGGAAGAAAAGCTCATCGCCCATTTGGTGAGTTTTTCCGAAAAAGCCAGACGCGACGGACTCCTCGCCCTGGAAGATGACCTTGACGCCATCGAGGACCCATTTTTCCGCAAGGGAATACAGCTTGTTGTTGACGGCACAGACCCGGAAATCATCAAGATGATTCTCTATACCGAGCTCAACAAGATAGAAGAACGCCATGAGGGAAACTACCTCATGTTCGATGACTGGGGCAAAACAGCGCCAGCCTTTGGTATGATAGGAACCCTCACGGGACTCATAGCCATGATGAGAAGAATGGAAGACAAACTGGCCATCGGCCGTGGTATGGCACAAGCCCTGCTCACCACCCTCTATGGCGCCGTCCTGGCATATCTGTTCCTTATTCCTTTCAAAAGAAAACTTGAAATGAAAAGCAATGCCGAAACCCTGGTCAAGGAAATCCTCATCGAGGGAGTGCTTTCCATACAGGCGGGCGACAACCCGCGCATCCTGGAAGAAAAACTTTACACATTCCTGCCTCCTTCCCGGCGTGAAAGCCTGCGGGACGAGATGACAAAGACCTAAAAACAGGAGACAGTATGGCGCAAAGACCCAAGAGAAAACAGAGAAAGGTAGATGAAGGATCGCCCACCTGGATGACCAGTTTCGCCGATATGACGAACCTGGTGCTGTGCTTCTTCCTCGCGCTCTACGCCCTCTCCCAGGAATCACTCAAGCAGAACGAGGCGATCATCGGCGTGGCCATGCAGGGCTTTGGCAGCCAATCAGGCGGAGCCACACTGCAGCAGGGCCAGATGCTTAATATGGGCAACACCATCCTGTCCCTTCCCTCCAGTGAACGCGGAAGATCTCTGGCCCAGGCAAAGAAAACCGCGACCTCCATTTTCCAGACTGAATTGAAATCCAAATATGTTCGAATTTCACAGGATGAACGGGGCCTTATCATTTCACTCTCGGCCGAACTGTTCTTTGCGCCCAGTTCGGCGACGCTTAACATGGAAGAGGCCAATGTTGTTCTGCGCAAGGTCGCCCAGCTTTTAAACGATGACCAATTGAAAAAAAACATGAACAGATTCCGCGTTGAGGGTCATACAGACAGAGTCCCCACTGATCCCGACAGCCCCTTTGAGACAAACTGGGAATTGTCCGCAGCCCGTGCGCTCAGTGTCCTCCACTATCTTGTAAATGTTGGTGTTGATGAAACCAGGATGCAGGTTGCAGGACTTGCTGACACCAGGCCGGTGCCAGGCAGCGACCAAAACACAGAAGAAGGCAGGGCTGTAAACCGCCGCATTGATATTGTAATTCTCAGCGAAGGTCATCTGTGATACGCAAACCGGCTGCCATGAGCCTTGTTTTGCTGCTTGTGCTGATTGTGGCAACCGGTACCGGATGCCAACAACGCTACCTTGACATGAATGCGGTTGAGAGAATTGTCCGCATGGAAAACCCCGAGTACGAGAACAAGCCCATTCCCAAACACGTCATGGACAGCCTTGCGTCCCTTGTGGAAACTTATCACAATCAAATTGCGGCTTATGCAAACGACAAGGGACAGCTCCAGCTCCTGTACAAAAATATTGCGCAGAGATACCTGGATATCGGGTATTATGAACAGCAGATTGAATATTATACCAGCCGCATTGAAGCGGGAAAAAATCTGCCCTCCGGCGCTGATAAAAAAGTCTACTATGATTATGCGGCCATAATGCTCATGCAGAAAAAGCTTTACAGCGATGCCTATGCAAATCTCCAGGAATCCCTGAAGCTCTCACCCGATAATACTTTTCTTCTATATTACTCGGGATACTGCGCGGGGTTGATTGGCAAGGCGATCAGGCCGGATAATGAATCAGAAGGCATGGACTGGCTGGGAAAAGCCGTCAAATACTATCAACAGGCCCTGAAAACAGACCCTGATTATATCGATGCGCTATACGGCATATCCATTATTTATGTATATGAATTGGGGCAACCCGAAATGGCAATCCCGTCTCTTCTCCACATCAAGGAGCAGAGCAAGGAAAATGTAGACGCACTTTTCGTACTGGCCGCAGCCTACACCATGACAGAGAATTACAGGGCCGCCATTGCGGAATATACGGAGATAGAGAAGATAACATCCTCGGATGAGAAAAAAAAGGCTGCCACGGACAACATCAGGCAATTACAGGCAATGCAGTGACAACTGCCCAAATAACCTGACGAATTAAAAAGTCCTTATTTCGATTTTCCCTTTTCTTTTATTGAGCGTAAAAATTACGCGCGGCAAAATATGTGATACTGGATACCTGACATGACAGATTTCGATTATGGTTCCGGGATACACGACGCCCCGGACTATTATCTTCGCGTCCTCGTATTTATCCAGATGGAAAAGCAGTATTTTTGCCTTTTCGTTGAGCTTATCTATCGCCTCTTTCAGGCTTTGCGCCAAAATCGCCAGTTTCGAGCCTTCTTTTTCTCCCCGATCAATCCGGTTTTGGATTTCTTTCTGCTTCATGAAAAGCTCGATATTTTTCTTTTTTATCCATTCCAGTTTTTTCTGAACCATAAAATCCATACCGCAATAGATTTCCGTTCTGGAGCCTGACTCGCTGCCTATTTGCTGGACTTCTATTCCGATTTGCGCATAGATTATGCCGCCAATGATGATTCCACGATCACCCAATAGAATTTTATCAAGCGTATTGACATTCGAATTAATGATGCTTTTTTTTATTTCTATGATCCCCTGCGCCTCCACATTGCAATTCTCGATGAATTTCGCCTTTATTCTTCCTCCTATCCTGACGATGCCTTCCTTCTTCCCGATGATCCCGTTTTGTACGACAAGGTCCCCTTTGCAAAAAACCTCCGAAGCATCGAGAGTGGACTGGCAGAGAATGGATCTTCCGCCATTGATCTTAAAGCCGTCTTTCACCAGGCCTTTGATCAAAATGTCTCCCGGAAAATCAATGTGGCCTGTTTTATAATCGACATCGGCGTCTATGAACAAAACCTCATCTACCCAAAATAGGGAACCCTTGCACCGGAAAAGACCGTCGCAAGTGGCGACATAAACATCATTTTCCGTGCGAACATTCGCGCCGGACATGATCTTTGGTATTCTTTTTACCGCATACGACAGGCTGCTCCCAAAAACATTATAACCAAACTCTCCCTCCCTGGCGGGTATTTTTTTCGCCAATGCTCGACCCTTGCTGACAAGGGTAAAAGGAGATCTTTCCTTAAAATCCACTTCTTCGTCCTGGGAAACGTCAATTTGATCCTTTAACAACAATGTCTCCTCAATAACATAGTGTGCCGGGACCTCGTCAACCGGAATCTTTCCCCGGGCGATGAGTACGTTGTTGTTCTGCTTTTTTGTCGTATTGCATAAATTTATAGCCTCTTTTATCGCGTCTCCAAGCACTCCGCTTTTGATTCTTTTTTGTTTCAATTGGGCAATAACGTCTTCCTCTCTGATGGGTTTCCCATTGCCCAAAGGCGGATAAAAATCAGCGATTGCCTTCATCGAATCAACGGAAACCTTTATATCCAGGTATCCATCGTCATTAATGCCCAGGCTCTTGCGTACTGATTCCGCTACCTGTGTTTTCGCCTCCATTTGCGCAGGTTCAGTATTATCCGTATTGAGCTTTTCCGAAAAATGCGATACTTCGTTCAGCAGTTGTTCTGTTGTTTTTATGATTTTATCATTTGCGTCAGTACGCTGACCGTCCATTCCTTAATCATAGTAATATTCTTCGCCAAATACAAGAAAATCGAAATTACGTTTTTGTCATTGAAAACCTTTATCAGTGCCCCGAAGATTGTGATTTATGAAATCAGGAGGACAGATTTGGATGTATTTAGAGAAAAGAAATACATTCAAGGAGGAAAACAATGCCGCAGATTCCCCCCTTCT
>RPPD01000141.1 GCA_003818675.1 Spirochaetaceae bacterium | reverse complement strand
GAAAACCTGGTTTCAGATGGAAAGCAATGTCAGAAAGATAGCAGGCGGAACTTTTCAGACCCTGATAATAAAAAATGACGGCAACCTTTATGGGACCGGCTGGAATACGAGTGGCCAGCTTGGCACCGGTGACGATCAAAACAGAAGCTCTTTTGAACTGGTATTCCGCGGAGCTAAAGCCGTGGTCTGCGGAGGTTCCCATAGCCTGGTCCTCGCAACTGACGGCAAGCTTTGGGCTACGGGTGCCAATGACATGGGCCAGCTCGGTATCGGCGACAGGTCAACCTTTTTCATTTACAATTGGACGCCCGCGCCGATACAGGGTGTCAGCGCCATCGCGTGCGGATTTGACCACAGCCTGGCGTTAAAAAGCGGCGGCACCCTTTGGGTTACCGGCTCTGCAGCCGGGCTCGGTACCGGCGAGAGGTATGATTTATACGGGTTTGAGAGAAAAATAGCCTTGCGCTCCTATAAAAATGGAATGTATGTGTGTGCGGACCTGAACTATGGCTGGGACGGCCCCTTGTATTCCAACAGAAGCGTGATCGGACCGTGGGAGACCTTCGGATTAATCGACCTCGGCAGTGACGAGGTGGCTCTACGGGCGTACGCGAACGACAGCTACGTCAGCGCCGCGGATGGCGGCGCCAGCCGGGTGGCGGCAAGCAGCTGGTGGACAGTCGCGGAAAGGGAAACATTCCATCTATATTATATATCCGGTAATTTTTCTTATTTATATGCCTTGCGAGCCAAAATCAATGACAATTACCTTCGGTACGATTCCTTTATTCCGGAACAGGCGAATTGGGGATCTGACACTTTATTTTATGTAATCGACGAATGGTAACATTGACGGTTGTCGAGCCTGTCCGGACATGCCGGATGAGCTGAAGAGGGATGCATATCACAATTACAGGAGGCTGAACAATGAGAATTGAAAAACTGAAATGCTCCCGGTTCTTCTACGCTGGATTGATGCTGTTTACCCTGATGCTGGCCGGCTGCCCGCTGCCGGACACAGGTGTCCAGGTCCAAGAACAGAACGATGCAAGGGCCGCGCTCAACGGTTCGGTAAAGCAAGTCGCCTGCGGCGCGAATTTCAGCATGGTAATCAAGAGCGACGGCACCCTCTGGGCTGTTGGTCGCAATAATTATGGCCAACTCGGCACCGGGGACACCAGCGACAGAGCGGTCTTGGTACAGGTGCCGGGCATGAGCGGCGTCAAGGCCGTGGCGTGCGGAGCCGCATTCAGTCTGGTCTTGCAAAATGACGGCACCCTGTATGCTTCCGGCAATAATTCTTTCGGTCAGCTTGGCATCGGCGATACCCGAAGCAGATACAACTATATCCAGGTGTCAAGCGGCATCAGCGCGATTGCAGCCGGGAACAGCCACAGCCTGGCCCTGCACACGAGCGGCACCCTCTATGCTGCCGGCTCGAATGGATACGGTCAGCTCGGTACCGGAAGTGACACGGACCGATCCAGCTTTGTAAAGGTGCTGAGCGGCGTCGCTGCCATATCAGGCGGAGCTCAACACAGCCTGGTGATAAAGAATGACGGCACGCTCTGGGCCAGCGGCGAGAATTATTCCGGCGAGCTCGGTACCGGCGATACCATCCGCCGCTACGTCTTTGTTCCGGTATCAAGCGGCGTGAAAGCCGTCGCCGCCGGAAGCAGTTTCAGCCTGGCCATAAAAAATGACGGTGTACTCTATGGCACAGGCTGGAACGGCTATGGCCAGCTTGGTACCGGTGATAACACCGGGAGAAGGGGATTTGTTCCGGTATCCGGCGATGTCAAGGCGATCGCCGTCGGATATTATCACAGTTTTGTGATCAAAAATAACGGCACGTTATGGGTTGCCGGCTATAATCTTTGGGGCGAGCTTGGTCTGGGAGACAAGAATGACCGCTGCAGCTTTGTGCAGGCGGCAAGCGGTGTCAAAGCCATGGCGGGCGGACTGGCGCACAGCATGATCGTCAAGAGCGACGGTACTCTCTGGGTGACCGGCGACAATTGGGCCGGCCAACTCGGCACCGGTGACAGCAGGGATGAACTATACCGGTTTGAGAAAAAAATAGCCTTGCGCTCCTACAAAAACAACCTGTATGTCTGCGCCGATCTCGATTACGGTCCAGAGGCGCCCCTGTATTCAAACAGAAGCGCGCTGGGACCCTGGGAAACCTTTGGGCTGGCCGATCTCGGCGACAACCGGGTGGCATTACGGTCGTACGCGACCGGCCTCTATGTCTGCGCCGAGAGCGCGGGCTCAAGCCGGGCGGTGGCGAACAGAAGCGCGATCGGTGCATGGGAAACATTCCGCTTATATACGAGCTCTTCCGGCATCGTCGCCTTTAAATTCGAGCTCAACGGCAATTACCTGCGTTTTAATTCTTTTATCCCGGAACAAACGCTGCCAGGACCAGGAGTGTATTTTTATTTATTAAACCAGTAATAACGTCTTTTGCAATCCGCCCGGTTCACCGCTTCCGGAAATCCGGGCAAATATTTAAAAAGTGTGTCAACTGATTTAACAATCGTTTTGTCGTGCATTTTATCAAAGGAGGTTGAACAATGAGAATTGAAAAACTTAAAGGTCGCCGGTTCCTGATAACAGGATTGGTGTTTCTTGTCCTGTTGTTTGCCGGCTGCCCTATGCCTGAAACCGGTATGGGAACCGGCATGCAAGCCCAAGATCAGGACGCTGCCAGGACTGTTCTGCCTGCTGGAATGGAATTACCTGCATTTTATCGGGATGCTGGTTATAGAGGATCTTTCGTATCTCTTCAACCGGGCTTTTATACTACGGCACAACTTGCAGCTGCGGGTATCAGGGACAATGATGTTTCGTCTGTCAAGGTTCCCTCAGGATACCTGGTTGAACTGTATGACGGGAATAATTTTACCGGAGCATGTTTAAAATATACTTCAAGTTGCCCGGACTTGTATTATGTAAATTTTAGACCGGGAGCACGGAACCAGTTTAATGACAGAATGTCTTCTGTCAGGATTTTTCAAACAGTGGCGTTGAATTCCATGACGTCAAAGCATCAATATGTCAGCGCTGAAAATACATGGAACAGTCCTTGTATTGCCAATAAAAACAAAATCGGACTTTGGGAATCATTTGCAATTATCAATCTCGGCAATAATAAAATTGCGCTGAGATCAATGGGAAATGATTTGCATGTTTGCGCTGAAAATGGCGGGAATAGCCCTCTTGTTGCCAACAGGGCTGTTGTCGGACCATGGGAGACCTTTGAATTAATAAATTTGGGTAATAATTATGTGGCTTTAAAATCAATGGTAAATAATAAATATGTCTGTGCGGAGAATGACGGTAACAGCCCCCTTGTTGCCAACAGGGATGTCGTTGGCCCCTGGGAGACCTTTGAGATGGTGATGCTTAGACCGGTCACTACAGAGCCGACGCTGGCTCCGGAGATGGTCAATGTGGCAGGCGGTTCAATGACGCTTCAAGGCAGAGGTGTTACGTTGACTTCTTACAAGATGGGTAAGTATGAAGTAACCTACGAACTCTGGTATGACGTCAGGAAATGGGCCGAGAATATCGGTGGATATAAGTTCCAATTTCCCGGTACCGAGGGAAATGACGGCGTGGTTGGTGCCGCTCCAACAGCTAACCGGCGCGAACCGGTAGACAACATCAGTTGGCATGATGCGATTGTTTGGTGCAATGCCCTAAGCGAGATGGAGGGGTTGACTCCCTGCTATACCTACAACAATCAATATGTCCGGAATGTCCCTCAAAGACTGCCATGCGGTAATGCGACCTGCAACTGGTTTGCCACGGGATATCGGCTGCCCACGGAGGCGGAGTGGGAGTATGCCGCCCGGGGCGGACAGTTGACGCGCAACTTTCGCTTTTGGCCAGGGACTGACAATCTTATGGTATTATTTGATTTTGCCTGGTTTTATTCCAACAGTGCCCAGCCCACCGGGAACAGGCAGACCCAGCGAGTGGGGTTGAAACTGCCAAACGAACTGGGATTGTATGATATGGCGGGGAACCTGTGTGAATGGTGTTGGGACTGGTTCGATATCTCGCTGGATTTCAGCGGCCTGGACCCGGCGACGCCTCCGGGCGGGTACAATGATTTCAGGCCTCGCGCCATCCGCGGCGGATCTTTTGATCGGGACGGGGACTCTTGTAAAATGGGCCAGGGATTGGGCATGTGGCCTTGTATCACAAGAGGCATACAGACCATACGCCTGGTGAAGCGATATGGGGATTGAGTGTGAGAATCAACGAAAACTGGTTTTTATGGCGTGCCGGGGTGAAAAGTAAAGAGAATCTTGTGCCAATTTTTTTTACCGGAGGTAGAATCATGAGAAATGCAATTACTCGTCAAGGTTCCCGGTCCCTAATAACCGGATTGCTGCTGCTTGTCCTGATGCTTGCCGGCTGCCCGATGCCGGAGACCGGTGAGGGCCCTGAAATGCTGACGGCTGGCGATGATGGTTCCAGGGCAACAACGGCCTATGTACCCTATGTGCCTGTCAAGCAGGTCGCCTGCGGCGAAACATACAGCATGATACTGAAGACAGACGGCACGCTGTGGGGTTCGGGAAGCGGAGATGGTCAATATGATGTTCTAGGCACCGGAGATACAATAACCCGATACAACCTTGTCAGGGTGTTGACCGGGGTCAAGGAGATTGACTGCGGCCCTTATTTCACCATGGCTCTGAAAAGCGACGGCACCCTTTGGGCAACGGGAGATAACAGATACGGCCAATTGGGCACCGGAGATACCGTGAACCGGTTTGGATTTGTCCGGGTTGCCAGCAGGGTCAAATCTGTGGCGTGCGGAGGATCCCACACCCTGATTGCGAAAACCGATGGGACGCTTTTAACTGCGGGAGCGAATCTGTATGGCCAATTGGGCAACGGGAGCACGAATCCGAGCACCAGTTTTATCAGGATTTCGGGCATGTATAATGTGAAAAAAGTTGTCTGTGGCACCTATAACAGCTTTGCGCTCAAGACAGACAATACTCTCTGGGCTGCCGGCATACGTTACGGCACAGGGGATGATAACAATAAAATGTTTTTTGATTATGTGCAGGGCGATGTCAGGACTTTGGCGTGCGGCGGAAATTTTACCCTGGTGGTGAAAAATGACAGCACGCTTTGGGGATCAGGCGTTAATTGGTGTGGCCAACTCGGCACAAATGATGCCGAAAATAAAACTGCATTTGTGGAGATTATGGGCGATGTCAAGACGGTTGGCTGCGGGGCATTGCACAGTTTTGCAATAAAAAACGACAACTCTCTCTGGGTGACCGGCGAAAATGATGAGGGTCAGCACGGGACAGGGCATGATTGGGGAGAGGGGGGTAGAGGAACATTTGAACAGGTGATGAACAATGTCGCTTCGGCAGACGGCGGGGTCTGGCACAGCCTGGCAATAAAGACAGATGGAACCTTCTGGTGTACCGGCGACAACTCCATGGGTCAGCTTGGCATGGGCAGTAATACCATAAAGTTTGTGTATTTCCAGAAAAAAATAGCCCTGCGCTCTTTCCAAAACAACCTTTATGTTTGCGCGAATCTCAATGAACACGAAGACGGGCCATTGTACGCCATGAGCAGCCAGGTGGGTTTGTGGGAAACCTTTGGTCTGAATGACATTTCGTACGAGTATGGTGCTGAAAATATGTATGCCATACATTCCTATGCAACGAATCAATGCATCAATGCGTATCCTGGAATGCGGGCGAGCCCGTGCATTCCCTTTCCCGGCGGATGGCTCACCGATACGGAGAAATTCCTTGTGTATTTCAAGAGCCCGGCGGACCGCATAAAAGCCTACTCCTACTCCCTTGTCCTTTTGAAGGCTGTGTTCGCGGATCGATATTTGAACAACATTTCTTTTGATCCGGATCAAAGCAGCCCGGGGATGTCGTCATATTTTTATATGCACAATGTTTTTTAGCAGGCTGTTGAAAAGTTTAGTGGGATGCATACCGGAATAAATTGAGGAGAATGAAAATGAAAGTTGAAAAACAGAATTGTTTCCGGTTCCTGATAACCGGATTGGTGCTTCTTGTCCTTTTGTTTACCGGCTGCCCGATGCCTGATGCCGGGATGGGAACCGGGGTGGAAAGCGAATTTCAGGAGAATGCGAGGGCTGTTCAGGCGTTTGTTTCCGTAAAGCAGGTCGCTTGCGGTTTGGAGTTCAGCATGGTATTAAAAACCGACGACACCCTGTGGGCTGCCGGCTCTAATCAATATGGTCAGCTTGGCACCGGAGATACCACCCGAAGATATAATTTAGTCCTGGTGATGCGCGATGTCAAATCGGTGGGGTGTGGATGGAGACACACCCTGGCTTTAAAAAAAGACGGCACCCTCTGGGCGACTGGCGACAATAGGTCGGGCCAGCTCGGCACTGGCGATAACGACGAGAGATGGAGCTTTGTTCAGGTAAT
>RPPD01000140.1 GCA_003818675.1 Spirochaetaceae bacterium | reverse complement strand
GGGCTCTGCGCTCGACTTCACGGTAAAGCCTGGCGGTTTCAACCGTCACCGCGAGCTGGCGGGCTACGGACTCGGCAAGACTTGTGTCAAAACTGGAAAATTCAGTTTCCTCTGACTTTACAAATACCAGTGAGCCTGGCTGTCCGTGCAGGATTTCCGCGTTTAATGGCACGGCAATCACATTGTATGGCGGCCGCCTGAGAGTTATTGTACTTGCGGATGTGATGGCTTCGAACGCGGCCTCCTGAAGCAGTACGTCAATTGGAGAATTCTGCTCCTCGGATTTCATGATTCCGCAACGGGCTCGTTCATGCAGGCCGCCGGATTCCAGGAAAAAGAGCGCTCCGAATACAGCGTCAAGGAGTTCGGTTGCGGTTTCAATTGTTACTTTTGTCATGTCTCCCTTGCCAAGCCACATTGAAAGCACGCGTGACAGATCGTTTAATTTTTCCAGCCGCAAGAGACTCATGCGGAGCTGTTGTTCGTAGAGTTTTCGCTCGGTGTTGTCATGGAAATAGTGGATAAGTCCATGCATGCGGCGGCCCTTTGTAACCGGAAATGTCTGTATCTCGAAGTGTCTGCCCATGTGTTCCCAGTCAACAGGCGACTCCCAGGATTGCCTGCATAATTCTGCGGAAAGACCCAGCGTCTCATACAGAAGCACAGCCTCGCACCCGGCAAGCGGAGTCTTTGGAAGATTTTCATTATAGATGGCCTCAAAACCGGGATTGAAATCAACCACGATATTGTGCATGTCCAGGACAATAAAGGGGTCCTTCAGGGATTCAATCAGCCTCATTCTTGCCACGGGCGAAATCTGGAAAATCTCATAGCGCATCAGCGCGAATATCATGACCAGTGCAGTCACAGTCAGGACATAGGAACTAATGTCCAGTCCATAAAAGATTTGCTCTCCAGCCAGATTCAAAGCTACTGGAAGAACCGCAAAAAGCATTGCCAGGTGAAGAAAAAGAAAGCCCTTTCGGTCAGACCTTGGCATGGCCTTTCTATTTGAGAAACACCAGATAAGGCCAAATACATAAGAGACCAGGATATATATTGAAAAAATCTGGTGCCAGATGCCTGGTTTAAAGGCAAAGGCAGAGATGTTGTTGCTCTTTAACAGGTCTACAGAATGGAAGAACAGGTTGTGCAGGGGTGTGGTCCAGACAATGACTATTGTTATAACAGGAAGAATACTGAGTCCTGTGATCACCAGTGGCTTCAAATGCTTTTGGAGTACGAGCAGAAGCCAGAACAAGGGGAAAAGGGCAACACCAGAAAACCTCAAGCGCACCCACCAGAGCATTGTATCAATGTCAATGCTCATCTGCTCGAACATTGAAGAAGCTGTTATAGCTGCGAGCGAGAGAATGCACAGCACGAAGAATAATGCAGGTCTGTGATTCACAAACCTGGCGATATAAACTGCGAGCCCAAGAAACAGGCAGAAGGGGATTAATAGGAGAAGTGCGATCGGATGTGCATACATTACTCTTTGTGATCTCCTTCTTCAAAGTATGTCAATTATATGTGGAATTTCAAGGGGATACAGATATTATTGTAATGTTAGTGAATTGACAAAAAGTTAGTTTTGCCTTATATTATTAATGAATACTAAATTGGAGGATTCATGCTGGACAAAATGGAGCTGACTTCCAGCCTTGAAGACTATATTGAGGCAATCTATGAAATAATAGAAGAAAACGAGGCTGTTCGTGCCAAGGACATTTCACAAAGGCTCGGTGTGAAAAATTCTTCAGTCACAGGTGCGCTCCGGATTCTTTCCGAAAAGGCGCTGGTGAATTACGAACCCTATGGAATTATAACGCTCACGACAACAGGTCGCGAGATCGCCAGGAATGTCACTGAAAAGCACAAGACACTTTCCAGTTTTTTCATGCAGGTACTGGGTGTTGATGAAAAAACAGCAGGGGAAACCGCGTGCAAGATGGAACATGCCATGTCAGATGACTTGCGCAAAAGGCTCCATCGGTATCTTCTTCTCCTGGAAACATGTCCGCGCCTGAAGGTTTCATGGGAAAAAATCAGGGGTGGATCATGCAAACAGCCGTTGACGGAAAAGGACTGCATGAAGTGTCTGGAAGAGGATATGAATGATGCACATGCATAGGTTTGGATTCCGGCATGGAAAAAACCGCGGTCAGGACAGCGGATTGCTCCTGGCTGCCGCCAAAAAGGGCGAGATCTACAGGGTTGTTTCGATAGAGGGCGGCAGGGAGGTCACCGGCCGACTTGCATCCATGGGAATATTCCCCGGTTGCAGTCTGGATGTCGTGACTGTGAATCCGGGTGGTCCCCTGGTTATTCGCGTTCTTGACAGCAGAGTGATGCTGTCCCGCGGTCTTGCGAATAAAATCCTGGTCCGGACATGAACCGGTCATGAAAATGAAAACCATAGCGGTTGTCGGAAATCCCAACTCCGGCAAAACAACACTGTTCAATGAGCTTACCGGAAGCAATCAGCGGATAGGAAACTGGCCCGGGGTCACTGTGGAAAAACTCGAAGGGGAGATGAACCTGTCCGGGGAAATGGTGCGCGTTGTGGATATCCCGGGCATCTATTCCCTTTCAACGCATTCAGAGGACGAGAAGATCGCCAGGGATTTTATTCTTTCAGGCGAAGCTGATCTTTTTGTCAATATTGTTGACGCGACCAATCTGACCCGGAATCTTCTGCTCACCGCGCAGCTTCTGGAGATGAACGTGCCCGTTCTGCTTGCGGTCAACATGATGGATCTCGCTGGAAAGCAGGACATAGAGCTGGACATTGATCACCTTGGAAAAAGCCTTGGCGTGCGCGCGGTGGGCATTTCCGCGGTTGATCGGAGTGTTCTTCCCGGTTTTGAAGCAGAGATAATCAATGCACTTCAAGGCCCGCTTCCCGAACCTGCGACAGTCAAATATCCAAATGAGATGGAAGAGATTATTCTTGATTTTCAGGCAGGACTTGAAGCATACGCCCGAGGTTCCGGAACCTCTGCGCGGTGGCTTGCCATAAAACTTCTTGAGAATGACCAGCATGTGGAGGAACTGGTTTTTTTGGCGAAAATAATGACGGCGGAGGAAGTGGAAAAAGGCCGGTTGCGCATCAGGTCAACTTTGGGCGAAGATACGGACAAAATCATCAGTGATTTCCGCTGGGGATATGTCCAGGCTGTCGTCACCCATGTGATAAAAAGAAAATCTGACCGGAGAAATCTATCAGACCAGGTTGATCGTTTTGCACTTTCTCCATGGCTGGGGATTCCGCTTTTTTTCCTGGTGATGTACGCGGTCTTCTGGGCGACTACCACGCTGGGCGGCGCGTTCATTGATTTTTTTGACCAATTCACTGGTACAATCTTTGTTGACGGCAGCGCAGCCCTGTTGAGTTCAGTTGGTGCTCCCGCATGGCTTGTGGCAATACTCTCCGGTGGTGTGGGCACAGGTATACAGACTGTGGCCACCTTTATCCCGATCATTTTCATGATGTTTTTCATGCTCGCTGTCCTGGAGGATTCCGGATATATGGCACGTGCAGCATTCATCATGGACCGCTTCATGCGTTTTTTAGGACTTCCAGGCAAGGCCTTTGTTCCGCTCATTGTGGGCTTCGGATGCACGGTACCCGCCATCCTGGCCACGCGCACGCTGGAACAGCGGCGGGACCGGCTTCTTACAATTTTCATTGCACCGCTCATGTCATGCGGCGCGCGGCTGCCGGTCTACGCGCTCTTTGCCTCGGTCTTTTTCCGCGGGCATGAGGGGAACATTGTTTTTTCGCTCTACATCGCCGGAATCATCCTCGCCGTTCTCTCCGGGCTCCTTCTGAGAAAAACGCTTTTTTCCGGAGAGGCATCACATTTCATAATGGAATTGCCTTCCTATCATGCACCAAGGTTCAGACACATATTTCTGCACACGGCATTCAGGCTGAAAATATTCATTACCAGGGCGGGTGTGCTGATAATTATCGCAGTCACAATACTCGGGATTCTGAATTCCATTGGAACAGACGGGAGTATTGGAAACCACAAACCGGGAACATCCCTGCTCGCTGCTGCGGGAAAAGCGATTACCCCGGTCTTCGGGCCTATGGGTCTAAAGGAAGACAACTGGCCGGCTTCTGTGGCGCTGATTTCCGGTGTCTTTGCCAAAGAAAGTGTTGTCGGTACGATTGCGAGTCTTTATCGTCAGGAGGAACAGACAGGTGATCTGACCGGGCGATCGAGTTTGGGTGAAGGAGTTGGTTTTGATTTTTGGGCAGGAATTATTGACAGCCTCAGGACCATACCGGACAACCTGGCCGGAATCTTTATACCGGTGACTTCCAGGGTAGAAGATACAGTTGCCCTGGAAATGAAAACCCGCTTTTCCGGAAGCTGGGCACAGGCATATGCATACCTGCTGTTTGTCCTTATCTATTTCCCGTGCGTGGGTGCCATGAGCGCCATTTTTCGCGAAGCCGGGAAGGCCACAGGTTTCCTGGTGATCGCGTATCTCACCTTCCTGGGCTGGATCACGGCCACTATTTTTTACCAGATTGCCGAGGGTGGAGAACTACTCTGGGTCCTTGTCGCATTGGGATTGCTTGGCCTCCTGGCACTGTTATTCCTGCTCCTGCGGCATCCTGTAAACAGACAAAAATCTTGATACACCAAAGGGCCTATTGAGAGAATTTAGGGAACTCGCTAAAATACCTTTCAGATAAATATTTTGCAGGTGTTTCGGTTGGATATTTTAGAGAAGAAAGTATATACTTTTATTGTACAAGCCTTTTCTTGTAAAAAAGTTTCATATTTCTCTACCCGGGGTGTTTGACCTATGTTGAAGCATGTTGCTTCAAGAAATATAAGACTGTCTCTGTTCCTGCTCGTGTTCATTTGCTCGGGGAGCCTTGTATTTGGGCAGAGCGCGATGCCGCCTGGAGCGAATAATTTCCTGCAAGTCACAGGGCAAAATGGTACCGGTGCATATGACCGGGTAAATGTCATTTTTTTTGAAATTCCCGATACCGAGACCGCTACTCTAAATTTTGCCATATTTGATCCAGGGATCAATACCACCTATGATGAAATCAATACTGACAATTCGACAACCTGGCATTATCTTGTGGGTGGAAGCGGGACAATCAGCAATTCAAATTCGCAGAAATGGCGTTATACGGAAGCGGAACTTGACCCGGATTTAAATCCCGCTACAGACGACGGACAGCATCTTGCGGGAACAATTCTCGACAAGCTCGTCTATACCCCTCCGGGCGGTGATTATGACAACGGCTGGGTTTATTTTTCCGGAGTTTCTCCCTCCCAGGGAGAGCACATCGGCAACAAGTATTATTTCAAGGTAGTAACGGTCATTACATTCAATGCAAATGAAAAAAACGGATACCGCCTTGATATATCGTCTTCGCGCGGGACAACGCCTACAACCATAGCTAATGTGCGTTCATTCGGGTATTCAATGGCCATCCGGGTAATTAATAGTGCCGGAAGCTGGACTCTTTTTCCTTATGTCCCCGATGGAGAGGCCGGAAATTATTTGATATATTCCAATCTTGATATGGATGGAACAACCAATCCTACGGGCACAGCGTATAATAAATCCGGAACCAATGTTGGAAATATTACTTTGGCTGACAATTCTTATATCGCGAATTCGGGATTTTTTATTTCTGACGTGGTTCCTGTCCAGGATAACGGGTATTGGACATATTACTTCTCGGAAAACTATACCCAGAATTCCAATCCAAATACCGTGGAACTTTGGTGCTGGATCAATGGTGCCGATGTAGACCAGGAAAATGTTCCGGGTTCAGTGACGATTCCCGGTGCGAATTCCACAATACGCATTTATTCGGGAACCTCAACCATCCTGATTCCTGATCATGTTGCCATAGATGTCACAGACGGTATCGCGCCGGTAAACGGGACCGAGCGGCTGGTACTCCAGCTTGCGGACACAAACGGGGACCCGGTACTGTATGAAATGGATGTATGGGTACAGTTGTCATCCGCCACCGGGACGCCTGCCATAACATCCGCAAGCAGCACTCCAACCGGGCTTCCGGCGCAGAATGCCCTGATCCGGACTGACTCATCAGGAATGGCCTGGATAAACATTACCCATACTCAGGCTGAAACGGTTACTGTCACACTGATTACGGATGGGGTTACTGGAACGCCGGTATCAAGTTCTCTTCCCGGTACCAATGAATCAGCGGCCGTGACTTTCCAGACGGATCCGGCGCCGGCACTTTCATCCGCAGCAAACCTTTCTTTTACTGAGGGAAATGCTGCGGCGCTTCCGGCGATCACCATTTCTGATTCCGGAACCGCGAATATCACTTTGGCAAATGACATCCGTATTCAAATACCGGCAGGTCTGAACGCTGCCTTCAATACAGCCGCATCTGTAAACCTCGTTATTTCAGGAACAGGTACCGGCCGGGTATATG
>RPPD01000139.1 GCA_003818675.1 Spirochaetaceae bacterium | reverse complement strand
GTCATTGTCTGCTCCCGAAAAGCGCTGTTCCGATTCTTACAACCGTGGCTCCACATTCCACTGCCAGCGGATAGTCCCCGGACATCCCCATGGAAAGTTCCGTGAAATCATGAATTTTCCATGAAGCCCTGATCTCATCATACAGGTTTTTCAGGGACATGAAAGCCCTGCGGACAGTATCCGTGTCAGGCGATAAAGGGCCCACGGTCATGAGTCCCGCGACAGAAATATGCGGTAAAAGCAGTATTTTTTCAAGGGTGCGGAAGAGATCTTCCCTCCCTGCAAATCCGCTTTTTGTGGGTTCACCGGATGTGTTTACTTCACAGTAGATACGGAGGCTGCGGTCATACCCTGCGTAAATTTCTTCAAGCACCTGGGCAGTCGCAAGCTTGTCTATTGATTCAACGCAATCAAAAAATCCTGCGGCTTTTTTTGCCTTGTTTCGCTGGAGATGGCCAATCAGGTGAAGGGAAATCCCGTCCCTCAAGCGAACGTATTTTTCACGCGCTTCCATGACCCGGTTCTCGCCAAACAGGGTAAGTCCTGCATGCCTGGCAGCTCTTGCAGCTTCCTCGCCATGGCCTTTGGTGACTGCCATTACCCTGATACTGTGCGGATCGCGGCCAGACTCCCTGCAGGCGTCTCCAATGCGCGAACATATCTGGTCATAGTTTCTGGAGATCCTCGCCTCTTCTTCCGACAGAAGTTGGGGATACATGAACCCATTATACGTCCGCAAACCCTCGCGTCAAGTGGAGAAAACGCAGGAAAAAAACAGTTATGTCTCTTGCATCGGATTGTTAAATTGGAGTATTTTTATCAAACTATGGACCAACCAGCAGTTGCGACAATCAGTGCACAGAAAATTCACAAATCCTATGGCGCTCTTGCAGCCGTGGACTCGCTTTCCTTTACTGTAAAGCCGTCGACATGTTTTGCCTTTCTGGGCCCAAACGGCGCAGGCAAGACAACAATGATGAAGATCCTGTACGGCAAGGCAAAGCGCGATAAAAAGGCGGGGACAGCACTTTCCGTACTCGGTTTTGATCCCGAGAAGCACGAACTGGAAATAAAATCGCGCACTGGTGTGGTACCACAGGAGGACAACCTGGATGTGGAGCTGGATGTGCTCGCAAACCTTAAGATTTACGCCAGGTTTTACCATATCCCCGGCAAGGAGGCAAGGAAGCGCATTGACGGGCTTCTGGAGTTCATGGAACTTTCGGACAAAAAACGCAGCCGCATACGCGACCTTTCCGGAGGGATGAAGCGCAGGCTTCTGATAGCCCGCGCGCTTCTCGGTAATCCTGAGCTGCTTATCCTGGATGAGCCCACAACCGGGCTTGATCCGCAGGTACGGCAGCTCATTTGGGACAAGCTCAGACAGCTGAAAAGTCAGGGAGTTACCATCCTGCTCACCACTCACTACATGGATGAAGCTTTCCAGATTGCGGACAATGTCATGATCATGGACCAGGGCAAAAAGCTTCTGGAAGGAAATCCGAGGGAACTTCTGGGCAAGCACATGGAGACATGGGTGCTTGAGGTCACTGACAAAGCAGCTGCAAAGAGCTTTGACCATGCCGGTAAAAAGAAGATCAGGCGCGAGGATGCCGGTGAACGGGTGCTTTTTTATTCCAATGATCCTGGCGTGCTTTCAAAAATGGCGGCAAGGCTCGCGGCCGGGCAGTATCACCTGCGACCTGTCAATCTTGAGGATCTTTTTTTAAGGGTAACAGGGAGGAAGCTGAATGAAATCCAGTAGGCATGTATATCCGCCGCTCCTGTCGAGGATCCTCGGGGTCTGGTACCGGCACATGAAGGTATACACAAAAAATATTTTTTCCAACGGCTTCCCGCCCTTCGTGGAACCGCTCATCTTTCTTTTGGGCATGGGAATCGGCCTGGGAGGGCAATTGAAGCTTGAGGCCTTCGGCACATCCAACTACGTGATGTTCCTGGCTCCGGGACTTATCATGACAACGGCAATGTTCACCGCGGCATATGAGTGCAGTTTTGGCACGTTCATCCGCCTGGAGTTTGACCATGTCTACGATGGAATGATTGCAGCACCCATGACTGCAGGAAACCTGCTGGGCGGTGAAATCCTCTGGGCTGGAACCAAGGGTTTTTTCTTTTCAAGCGCTGTGCTTCTTACAGTAAGTTTGTTTGGTGTAATAAATACGCCCCTGGCGCTTCTGGCGCCATTTGTGGGATTCCTGACAGGGCTCATGTTCGGTGCGCTTTCTCTCCTGATAACGAGTTTTGTCAGGACCATCAACCACTTCAATTTCTATTTTACAGGCCTGCTTTCGCCCATGTTTTTTTTCTCTGGCGTGGTAATTCCCGTTGCAAAACTGCCGGCAGGATTGCGTGAGGCTGCTGAGGTTTTTCCACTCACTCACACAGTCAGGCTTTCACAGGCACTATGCCTCTCGCGTTTTTCTATTGTGAATCTGCTGGACCTGGTCTACGTTGCCGTATTTATTGCAGGCGTGACCGCACTAGCTGTTATGAGATTGAAAAAACGGTTGATTGACTAGGAGGCATGATAATGAAAACAGTATTGATCACGGGAAAAGGAAACAGAGCTGTCAAAATTGCAGAATGTGATCTGCCTGCCTCTTGATGTGGAGAAGCCGGAGACAAGTAAGGCCGCGGTCGTGGAGGCGATAAAAAAGTTCGGTTCGATTGACGCTGTTGTTAACAACGCGGGATTCAGCCTGATCGGGCCCTTTGAGACAACGCCTTTGCCGGATATACAGCACCAAGTTCGCCGTGGAGGGATTTTCCGAGGCGCTGAGCCATGAACTGCGCCAATTCAATATCCTCGTAAAAATAATTGAACCCGGGGTTATAAAGACAGATTTCTACGGACGCTCAATGGTAAAAACAGAAAGGGAAGGCGATGACCTGTGCGGCGCCTTTGGATTGTACGGCGAGTGGGCTGACAGCATAATGAAGCGCCTTATGGCATTCGGCAACACCGGCATCACGCCGGAGAAGGCCGCGCCGGTCATATTCAAGGCCGCGTCGTCAAAAAGCCGGCGCATGCGATACAGCATAGGCGCTGACGCCAGGTTTTTGCTTTTTCTGCGCCGCATGTTTCCCCTCCGCTTTCTGCAGTGGATTTTGCAGCGGGTCGTTTAACGCCGTATCAGCTTGTGTGGTCTAAAGTGGTTTGACCGGGACACATATGTCAACAACAGTTTTCACGGATGCAAGCGGCGGGGACGGCGGATAGAGCTCGAACGCGGGCGCTTCTGTTGGTGTATAACCGCTCTGGGGAAGCCACTGTTCAAACACCCAGTTCCACGCCCCCTGATATTCGCCAGGCGCAAGCTCAAACCGTGTAATGGCGCAGATACCGGGGGAAAACTTCATGATGCCGATGGTTTTGTCAGCCGAGGTATTTTCCGGCACTGGAAGACTCACGCTGATGCGAAGCTGCTCGTCCGGCGTTATGTCCGGGTATTCGTGGTAGAGAACAAGGAAGGGCGTAACACCAGTGACAATTAGATTGCGGGGACCTGTCCATGTGCAAAGCGTTCCAAAGAGCCTTGAGAAGAGCTCCGCGTCTCCCTTGTATGGGCCGGTGTGCCTGACATAGGCAAGAGTCATGTCTTCCATTAGGCGTACTTCCACTGTTCTTGATTCCGTACCTTTGCCAGTGAGCCATTTCTGAAAGCCAGGATGGTATTCTACGTCAAAGCAGAGCAATTCTTTCCGGCCCATGGGCGAGGCCTGGGGGCCGCCGTCCTGCGCGGGTTTTTTTCTGCGCCAGGCTGTCGGGGTCATATTGAAATATTCCCTGAAGCTGCGCGTAAAAGCGGAAGGATTGGAAAAACCGCAGGCCATTGCGATGTCTGTGATTTCCCGTTCGTGGTGAATGCAGATCAGATATGCGGCTTTCTGAAGTCTCTGCCGCTGTATGAAACCAAAGAGTGTCTCACCTGTCATGGAATGGAAAATGCGGTTGAAATGAAATTTGGAAAATGCTGCGACATCCGCAAGTTCTGAAAGCGTCAGGTCATCGGCAAGGTGCTGGTCAATGTGATCAATTACGCGGTTGATGCGCTGGATATACGAGTCCTGGTTTGATTGTCCGTTTCCCACAGGCCCAGTATAGAAGAAGCCGGTTTGTATTGTAAAGCAGCGGTTGAAATCCCGTTCCCGGGCATTCCGGGAACGGTTAAATGCTTTTGAATAAAACCTATTTGTTCATTTCCGCGAACATCTTTTCCAGCTTGTATGCATCCTCGTACCATTCCGGCCAGTTCTTGATCCATGCCGGTACGCGGACATCACGGACACGGTCTGTCACGGGAAAATAGGCCTTGATGTCCAAAAGCGGGGAGCCATCGAACGCGTCAATGTACGGCACTTGGACGATCCCGGCTTCGACATCAACCGAGAGGATATGACATACCGAGAGCGCCACCGGGTTCGGCCTGTATTCGGATCTGCAGGCAAAGACACCGGTAACAAGGTTGTCGGCGTAGGGTATTTTGGTCTGCACTGTTGCCCTGCTTTCCTCATTGTCGTGTTTGTCTGCCCACCAGACCACCTGGGCATGGCTGAACTGGTCCAGTTTCAGAAGTGCCTTGCGAAACTTGGGTGCAACCTCGATGGAAAAGCCGTTTTCTGATGCCCGCACTTTCCCGATCTGGAAGAGCGAAAATGTTTTTCTGTTCATGCTGATCTCCTTGTAAAATCAAGATGAGGAGATCATGACAAATTTCATGGAATCAATGCATTCCCTGTATTGCGAACCACTGTGCCGGGATTGCGATTTTCCTAGAATCTGGTCCTGCAGGAGATCATGGCGGGGTTTTCAATTTATTTTTACAGTTTGCAGGTGTTGGATTGTTCTGCTATCATCACCTGAGGGAGATGTAATAGTATGAATGGAATTTCTCCGCGCCTGCTCTGTGCGCTCGCAGCAATAAGCTTATTGCTTTTTGCCGGCTGCGCCTCACAGACCCCCGTTGAAACAACTGATAAACCCGGGTTTTCCGTTTCACGATTTGAAAATAACCCCATTATTCGGTCCGGTATGCCCGGCCTGGAGGGCGAAGCAGGCGCTGATATAAACGGACCATCACTCATCCGCGTGCCCGCGTGGGTTGAAAAACCGCTTGGCAAATATTATTTGTATTTCGCTCATCATCTGGGCACGTTCATCCGCATGGCTTATGCGGACAAGCTGGAGGGTCCGTGGAAGATTTACCCGGGCGGGGTTCTAAACGGCGAGCAAGGCCCGGGCCAAGATCACATTGCAAGTCCTGATGTACATATAGATGAGGTGACTCAGACCATTCGCATGTATTTTCATCAAGTCGCGCGGGTTTCTTCCCCTTTAGGGAAACAAGTGTCATTTTTGGCGATCTCAAAGGACGGACTCGCATTTTCGCCGCGCGAGGAAGCGCTGGGCAAGTTTTACTTCCGCGTTTTTCGCTACGGCGGCTGGTACTATGCCTTCGCCAAGAACGATAATATAGACAGTGTCATTTATCGTTCCCGTGACGGCCTGAGCGGTTTTGAAGCTGGTCCATCCTTTTTACCCGGTTCACGCCATACCGCCATGTGGGTTGAGGGCGATGTGCTCTACCTGCTTTATACCATAGTCGGTGAAGCCCCCGAACGCATTTATCTCGGGACCGTTGATTTGCGCCCAAATTGGCAGCAGTGGAAAGTTGCCCGGCTTCAGGTGCTCCTCGAGCCGGAAAGGGATTACGAGGGTGTCAGGCTTCCGCTCAAGCCCTCGAATTACGGCATCGCCCCGGGTCCCCTCCGGGAGCTGCGCGATCCTGCCGTTTATGAAGAGAATGGCCAGCGCTATATTCTATGGTCAGTGGCCGGGGAGCAGGGGATAGCCATCGGCAAGCTTTGCAGGCTGTTGAAATAGGAAAGCCCGGCGCTGGTCAAAAGCTGCTGTTTTTCCGCCGCATGTTTCCCCTCCGCTTTCTGCAGTGGGTTTTGCGGCGGGTGACGTAGACGGATTGAAAAAATCCAGTTTTGTGATATATTTTTTACTGGGATCTGATTCGCAAAACCTGGAGGATTATGAAAAAATCAATAATGGCCTGTTTCCCTGTAATCGCGGGCTTGCTGTGTGCGTCATGTAATCTCTTTTTTGACACAGAGGAATACCACAATGTGGCCATCTGCGTGAACTTCGGATATGTGGTCCCGGATTTGTCCGCCGGTACCGATAAGGTGCTGCTCGTATACACGGCAACCGATTCCGGAATGGCCGGTATTGACACCGCGGCATTGTTTGGTTCGCTCCGTTTCCCGGACAACTGGTCATATGGCGGCACCGAATTGCGACAACAACAAATTCCGGAGCCAGGAAACCGGTATGCCATTATCATCCCGCTTGACGGCAGGCCAAATGACGGGGCTGATTTTTCCATGAGCGTGAACAGGACCACAGTCCTTGGGGAATCAATCAGTTACCAAGAAGTGAATTCAGCATACGGGC
>RPPD01000138.1 GCA_003818675.1 Spirochaetaceae bacterium | reverse complement strand
TGCAGAATATGCTCTCCGGGAAAAGTATCCCGCGAAAGCCTGTTAATGGCAAGGGGTTATTTCGCCAGATCCAGGCAGTAAAGTTCCCCGCGGTCGGAGCGCACATAAATCCTGGATCGGATGAATGTCGGCGGGGTGAGCCACTGGCTTCGTCCGAGCGAGCAGGCGGAATACTCTGTATATCCGTCTGGTGTCATGGCTGCAACAGAAAGCCTTCCATCTTCGGTTAATATCAAAAGCTTGTCATCCACGCCCGTGACGGACGCGAGGCCTGTAGGTGTTTTCCATACAATGCGGCCTGTGTCATACTCCATGCAGCGTACCTCGCCGTCCTTTGTGCCGCCCCTTGTGTCCTGGTATCCGTCATTTGCATAGTAATAACCCTCAGACAAAACACCCGCGAGCATGTGGTTTCTCATTTCCCTGTGTTGCCACAATGGGGAAAGTGATGAGCCGTCAAAAGATAGAAGTACTGCTCCTGCATCAAGTCCGGGTCTGTCGTCATAGCTGGATGAAATCAGGATTTTTTCCCCCTGGATAACTGGAGATGCAATATTGCATCCTGAAAAGGTCTTCCACGGATATTCGGAGATTTTATTTCCTGTTGCTGGTTCCAGTATGTACAGCTTGGCATATCCAAAGATGGCCAGGTATTTTTTTCCTGAACAGGAAAAAACCATCGGAGGCGCATAACCTGGTTTGCCGGAAGGGCTTTGCCATGCTGTTTTACCTGTGTTCTTGTCAAGCGCAATACCAGATTCCATAACCTGCAGGATGAGGAGGTCTCCCTCTACAAGCGGGGTTCCAGCGTAGCCGAATTCAGGGACAGTGGTGTTGAATTTCTTTGGGATATTGATGTTCCAGATGATCTTTCCTGAAACCGCATCAAGGCAGAAAACCTGTCCATCATGACTGAATGTATATACGCGGTTTGCGTCCAGTATTGGCATGGCCCTGGGTCCAGGATATTCATGCAGAATGGCGGGATAGGAATGGGTCCAGACTTCGTTCCCGGTGTCAAGATCCAGACAATAAATAGTATCATTGCCCATAAGTGCGGAACTGGAACCACTGGTTGTTATTCTTTTTGTACCAAGTGTATAAAGGTATTTCTCCCATACAGCTATGCCGGAATACCCTCGTCCTATTGTTTTTTTCCATAGAATACGGGGATTTGAATTGGTTTTCGGGTTATCGAGCCCTGTCAGGGCTGTTTCATCCCATGCCATGTCATGGACAATATTATCAGCGCGAGGGCCGCGCCAGCTTGTCCATTCAATGTCAGTTGCGGGTTTTGCGGCCAATCCACTGGATCCGGAATCTTTGAATTTCCCAGAACACCCCGAAATGAGCGCAAAGAGCAAGGCGATGCTGATGATCGTTATTGTTCTGATGGACAAAGAGCCTCCTAAAACCAAAAATCAGGTGCGGGTTTCCGCGCAGTTTTCCCTGGAATGTGTATTCCGAATAGTATAGAACCTTTTTGTGTGTTTCAAGTGGATCACATTGACAATACATTTGCTTTTTAATACGATAATCGCAATAATAAAGGTAGATTAATGCAGTCAAAAAGCGCTTTATTGCAAAAAGAATCAAAAATCAGCGTACTCTCGCTTTTAAAGTTTTTCTATGATGAGGAAGTCTTTACAAGTCTCATCCGCGAAATCTACAATTCAGATCCTGAAATTAGTCTCTCTGCAATCCGTGCTTCTGCAGCACTTGGAAATGAACTGGCCATCCCCCACCTGTACAAGATACTTGAAAAGGGAAGGGGAGAGCAGAAAACAGAGGCAATACGAACCCTGGCTGTCATACGGGCGCCATCCTCAATTACCCAGCTTTTGAAATACTACCCCCTTTTCCAGGAAAAGGAACTCAGGGCGGAAATCCTGACCGCGTTGGTTTCCATTTCACCAGAGGACAGGAAGGTTCAGGAGCTGTGCAAAACCGTGGTTCAGGACGGTTCTGTGGATAAAACCCTGCGGATTGCCGCCTCCAATGCTGTAATTGCCGCCAGGGATGTGACGTATCTGACTACGGTCATGAAAACAGTTCCAGAGGATATACTCTGCAACCTGTTTCATAAGGCGCTTATGCTTGATCCGCAGACTTCAGGTCGGGTGTTTGAGGAATTTGTCTCGGTCTCCAAGAGCTTTTCTCCGGAAACCCTGGGTTACTTTCTTGCCGGATACCTTATCTTTGTGCGGAATGCGGATTACAAATACCTGATAGAGAGGCTCACTGGCAAGGCAAAGAAGGTCGTCAAGTTTTTCCTGTCCGCGCTTTATGAATGCCCGTGCGGTTTTGCCAATCCTCTGCGCGTGTTCAAGACTTTGCTCATTCTTCCTTATGTCAGTCTGGAAACCGAGCGGTTGACAGGCAACAACCTTGAAAAGATTGTTGAGCTCATGCGCAAGGAATCTCCGTTTGTCCTGAATGAGCTGGCCACCATCACTGTAGCCCATCTGGACACTCTTTTTATCAAGATCAAGAGGCATTTCCTCTCCATGGAGGGTGTGACCCAGCGCGAGGAACTTCTCTCAGTGCTCTTTTCCCGGCTTGTAGAACAATACGCCACACCAGCGCTTCTGGATGATCTAAACAGATATTTCAAGGGCGTACGCATAATTCCGGAAGCCAAGCTTATTGAAAATCTTCAGCTTTCTGTTTCACAGGCAGATGATGAGGAGAAAAACCGCATGAAGGCCTGCATGCAGGTTTTTAGCACCACGCGCAAGGGGGATTCACTCAGGACCCAGACCCTTCTGGGTTGGGTCAATCTGGAGCGTCCTTCGCTTATGCGCAGGCTCAACCGCTTTGTCCGGCTTGCGGGAATGCTCGGTATAAAGACGGTTATCAAGAATATACAGAAAATCCTGGAGTTCGCCAGGACAGAAAGAGTCACCTACCTTGAAGAGACTTCGGTGGTGAGCCTCTGCCAGCTTTATGACAAGTTTACACTTGACCATGCCCCGGTGTATTTCCTGCGCTGGAAGGAAATGCTCCCCTCGCTTAAGGGCTATATCAGGGGCACCAGATTCTGCAAGCCGCCAGTTCTACTAAAAGATATCGCGGAGCTGTTGATGAAACCCGAGCTTACACTTGACCTGCGCAAGCTTGCCATTGATACAATAGAAAAAACGGATTTTACGGGGGTGAAGGGAGTTCTGCCGTTTTTCCAGAGGCTTCTCTTTGTTGAAAATACTTCGGACGAGATACGGGCAAGGATAGGCGGTGTTCTCTGTCAATGGGCTGATGCCACCATTTTCCAGCAGATGCTGGACCTGATCTCGCACGCTGAGAGCTGCATTCGTGTGATAGCCTGCCAGGTCATAAGGGTGATTGCCCAGAAGGACCCTGGGATCCCGCGTGAGGTTCTTGTCAACAAATGCTACACGCTCCTGGAGGACGAGAAGCCTTCTGTGGCGCAGGAGGCCCTTGTTACGCTTCTCGCTCTCAAGGATGATTACGCAATTCAGGTATTGGGTGATTATTTCCTCCCGGAAAAAAGAAAAGAAGCGCCCGCGCTTATTGCAAGGCTTTCGCGTCCGTTTTCAAGGGAGGTTCTTGCTGTTCTCTTTTCAAAGATTACAACAGATGACCCGGAAATACAGAACAAGCTTCGTGAAGTCCTTGAGGAGGTTGCAGGCAGTGAACAGTCCGAGGAACTCCGCAACATGCTCCTGGACACTCTCCACTCCGGGGCAAAGACCCAGGAGACAGGCGGTTTGAAGCCTGCAACAGAAAAACAGACGAGCATTATTGATGAAGCAAAGCTGGAGTTCAAGTTCAAGCGTGAGAACTCGCAGGTTCTGACCGTGTTTTTCTGCGATATAGTCAGCTATACAGAGAAGACCTCAATCGTAAACACCTCCACGCTGATGAAGCTGATCCATTCATTTGAGGGAATAGTGCGGCCTGTGATCAGCCATTTCAAGGGAAACGTGGTGAAGACCCTTGGTGATGGAATACTTGCGGTTTTCAAGCATCCACTTGCCGCTGTGCTTGCATCCATCAATATCCAGAAACATATCACCTCCTACAACCAGTTTAAAACAGATGACGAAAAGTTCCAGATACGCATAGGATTAAACACAGGCCTTGTCATAAGGAAGCAGGATGACATCTTTGGCGATGTGGTGAACGTGGCCTCCCGCATGCAGACCACGGCCAATCCCGGAGACATTCTTCTTACGCATTCAACCTTTGACGAGGTGAAGGCCTTTGTCAGGTGTACTGAGCTTGGACGCATCAAGGTCAAGGGAAAGGAAGAGGCCATAACCGCCTATGCCGCGCATGAATTGAAGCCCGAGCACGCCAATCTTTTGAAGCCCGCTGCCACAAAGACTGCAGGAGGAACAGGAGACGGAAAACGCTCTGGCATGCAGGCCGAGTCAACGCTTAACCAGAGCATGTTCACACCCTCATTTGACATTCCGGAAGAACTTAATGTGGGAAAAGCCCTTCTGTTAGAGCTTGTGAAGGTGTTCAGCGATATAGCGCAGGCTGTGGAAGAAGTGGCCAAGGATTACCAGGAAGAATACGAATTCAAAAAATATCTGCAGAACAAATGGGATGCCCTGATCAAGAACTGGAACAAGTTCTCCCGCGATCAGGTGGCCACAGTGAATGAAATGCTGTTTGACCAGCGCCAGAACATCGGCACTTGATGAATGGCATTGCGACGAGGGGGAGGGATGTATGGCATTATCTTTTTCCAGTGATGGCTTTGGAAACAACAAAACAATTCCGGTACAGTATACAGCGGACGGGACTGACTCATCTCCGCCCCTGTCATGGGCAGGATCTCCCGCTGGAACACAAAGTTTTGCTGTTATATGTGATGATCCTGACGCGCCTGCTGCGCCCGCTGCGCCAGCTGCGCTGGGGGGCACCTGGGTCCACTGGGTTATTTGGAACATCCCGGCAACAACCCCGGGACTCAGGCAAAATATGCAGAAAACAGAACATCCAATTGGCCCGTCTGTCCAGGGGAAAAATGACTTTGGCAGGACAGGTTACAATGGGCCCTCACCGCCTTCTGGCACACACCGCTATTTTTTCAAGTTATACGCGCTTGATGCAATGCTTTCATTGATTGCGGGCGCAAAAAAGCCCCAGCTTGAGGCGGCCATGAAAGGCCATGTCCTGGCGCAGGCAGTGCTTGTCGGCACTTATACAAGAAGGAGATAAACCTTCTTTGTAATCACCAGCGGCTTGCAGGCTCAGGCTTCCGAGGTGGTTGAGGCGGTGGCGGTTCATCCCTGTGCCAGTTGCGACGTTCCCAATAGTGGTCACGTTCCCATTCATTCCAGTTGCGCTCTGTCTCGTTCCACTTGATGCGCGGGGCTTCATGGGTACGGTCATGCCAGCGTGAGGGGAGATGAACAACGGCATATGGCACATATCCGACATCGATTATGACCCATGATCCGTGGTAGTGGTCGGAGCGGTACCAGGAATCATGCCAGCGTCTCCACCAGAATCCGCTGTAGAAAAACACATCCCCGTCGTCAGAGTCCATGTAATAAACATATGTTCCTGGAATGACGATCAAGTCGGGGTTGTCCCTGACGACAATAATTGGAGGCGAGAACCTCGCGACAATGGCGGTCGTCGTTGTTATGGTGCAGTTTGCCAATAAGACAACAGGCAGAAGGAAAAAAGGGAGAGGCGTTTTTTTATACATAAAAGACTCCTTGCTTAATTGAACAGTTTATATATATCAAATATACACCAATAACTGATAATTTACACGCATTGTATGCGAGAAGCACCTATGCCTATTGGCATGTTTTGCCCCGGTGGCCTTTTATATTTCCTTTTAATGACCTATAATTGGGGGTGCCTGTGGGCGGCTTGCGACGCTGTCCATGAATATATCCAATTAGTGTCATGGAGGATCTGATGAAGAAGGTTTTATTGCTCATTTTTGTCCCATTTCTGTTTTTTGCATGTCTGGACACGTCGAATTTCGTTATCCCGTCCGGCATTTCCTCCCGCGGCGGGCTTGATGAGAAAACTGTTATAGCAGGTCTTAAGGAAGCCCTGAATATTGGCACCAGGAATGCCGTGAGATTCGTCGGTAAGTCAGACGGCTTTTACAAGAACGTCCGGATATTTATACCGCTTCCCAAGGAACTCAAGGAAGCCGGCGACTTGTTGCGCAAGTTTGGGCTGGGGGGCAAGGTTGACGAATTTATAAAGACACTGAACCGCGGTGCTGAACAGGCTGCACCTGAGGCTGTGGACATCTTTGTAGACGCAATCACTGACATGAGCATCCAGGATGCCATGCGCATCCTCCGAGGTTCGGATGACGCGGCAACCCGGTATTTTGAAGGCAAGACCAGGTCAAGGCTCTATGGCATTTTCCTTCCCATTGTAAAGAGGGTCTTGAATGATGTGGGCGTTACGAGTCTGTACAAATTTATCGTGGACAATTATAACAGGCTTTCCGGCGGCAAGCGTATTACATTTGACATAGACGCATATGTGACCAAC
>RPPD01000137.1 GCA_003818675.1 Spirochaetaceae bacterium | reverse complement strand
TCCCGTGTTTGGATACGCGTGCAAACGGTCCGCAAGCTGAGGCGCTATGACTGGAAACGGTATGGAACCTGTTGCTATTGACTCTCCTTTGGCAAGCTCCAGAGTTTTTTGGTCAATGATTTCCGCTTCCATGAGCTGTTCCAGGAGTCTGTCCCTCTTTTCCAGAAGACGCAATGGATCCAGATCAGGAGAAACAATGGCGGGTGAATTTGGCAGGACCGCGAGCATTGCCGCTTCTCCCCAGGAAAGTTCATTTGGGTCCTTCCCGAAATACCGCTGCGAGGCTGACTGATATCCTATTATATTTCCTCCATACGGTGCGTTTGTGACATACATGCGCATGATGTCTTCTTTTGAAAACAACAATTCAAGCTTGAGCGCCTGGAAAAGTTCCAGCAGCTTGTTCTCCATTATGCGCTCCTTGGGACGCATTAGACGTACAACCTGCATGGAGATGGTACTGGCACCGCTTGTGGTTCTGCCTGAGAGAAGGTTTTGGGACAAAGCCCGCAAGACAGCCGGAATATTCACACCTGGATGCGCGTAAAAAAAACGGTCCTCAAAACATGTTATTGCAATTGCGAGTTTTTGGGGTACGGGCACACCCTCCTCAGGCGGGAGGTACCACTGCTGCTCTTCATTCAGATAGACACGAAGCATTTTCCCATCTGTGTCACGGATAACCGTGCCATAGTTTTCAGGAAACAGTGGATTATCGAGCGGAATGAGTAGAAGCAATATCAGAAAAAGTCCGCATCCCAGAAGGTAATTGAGTAAAGCTCTCCTTCCAGAAATGCGGACATGCTTTTTAATATTCATGGACCTGGCTCCCTGAAGCTCAGCCTCCTATCTGCCGTCCCACCGCGTTGGAATCACACTTTTATCCACCACCACTGTTCTGAAACCTTTCTGGCGATCTGACCCCTGCAAAGCCTGGTATTTATTGTCATACATTGCCTCAAAGATCACAGGTGGCCAGACAAACGTGCCTTCGGTGACAGTTGAGAGTCTGACAATGAAATCATAGGTATAGCTGTTGTATTCCTTCATGTCAAAGAACCACATGATCCTGTCATCGCGAATGTCCATGTATTCTTCCCGGTTCAAAACCAGACTCCTGGCCCTCGAGGACAACCAGTCTGGCATGGATTCTCCAGAGAGTCTCGTGTTGTCTATTTCCCAGCCAGTGGGAAGAATCTGCACAAGCGCGAGTTCTTCAAGCGGTTTATAGCGGTCCAGTTTCCTGGCGTGGAAAATTGCGTAGAAAGTGAACCCGGGCGTAAGGCGAGCCGGGTCAATGCGCGTTCCGTCCTCGTCATAATATTCAACGCCAATCTCAAGATTATGCGAGAAGTCCTCATAATATGCGGGTTTCAAAGGGACCCCTGAATACTCAAGTGTCAGGAAACATACAGGCAAACTTGTCTCTTTGTCTATAATTATGGATAACTGTTTTCCGAATCCATTTGTAATTGGATACTCAAACTTGAGCTTGGATTCAAAAAAGGGCACCCTTTTCCCGTCTGGAAGAATGATGGTCCCTTTCATGACAGGAGTCTGCTGTCCAACACTCATTCCGTAATTTATAAGATATTTCCCGATGGCTAAAAGCGAATATCCGAGTTCCTGGGTTGAGTACCAGTATTCCTGCCTGGATATGCTTCCTGCAATGTCTTCATAAAGATCAGATGACCTGTCCCAGACTTGCAGAACTGTCATGGCTTCCAGAATCATGGCGCGGTCCCGCAAGGGCGAACCATAGGTTCCGCCGTACTCACGGTAATCCTTTATGGAGATATCGGCCTTAGCAATAAGCTCACGTGCCCTGTCCTTGTATCCGGAAAGTGCATACGCAGATGCCAACACCCACTTATCAGCATTATCCATTGAGGCATAGCTGTTTTCCCGCAGTGCGTTCATTTCATTCAGCACTGTTTCTCCCGCAAGTGCAAGGAGATACACCCTGTAGACTCGTTCCTTTACAGTGTCATTCCCGGAGAGAGCCCGTGATTTCTGGAAACGTATCCAGTTGGCCAACAGGTCATCCGGAACTGCGTAACCCAGCTTCTTTGCCTCAAGCAGGAAATGTCCCGCGTAATTTGTGCCCCAGATGTGCACGTCACTGTTGCCAGGCCAATAGCCAAATCCTCCGCTTGCTGTCTGGAAAGTCCTGAGCCTGCTGATTCACGCATTGATGTTTCCGTCAATTGTTCTCACCTTGCCGGGATCAAGGGTGAATATCTTTTTCAGATACAGCTGCGGAAAAACCGATGAAGTCGTCTGCTCAATACAGCCATATGGATAGTGTATCAACCAGTCAAAGCGGGGTCCGAAGTCCAGGAATTCATGGCGCATAACATTAATCTTTGCCTCCATGGTCCCAGGCAGACCGTCTTGTGGAAGGGTAAAATCCACCTGTGTGCCAGGAGTTCCGCGTTTTGTAATGCTGTTATATGCACGCGGCGATGTTGCCCTTATTAATATTTCCGTCTCTTCTTCGGTGCTTATGCCGCCCGCCACAGCCCTGATTTTAATCTTCACTGGACCTGCCGCGGATTTTGTCCTGAGCGTGAACATTACATCTTTCTCTCCCTTCGGCATTACTCCCAGGTCCGAGTACATTGAACCCACAACCTCAATTGGTCCTTCCACATGAATTGAAGTAATTACTCTTTCAGTATTGTCCTGCATGAGAAAAACCGTCACAGGAACCTTGAACTCTTCGTCAGGTCCTAGAACACGCGGGAGTGTGGGCATGACCATGAGCTTGGTTTTAACAGGCACTGTCTTTTCTGAGCTGGAATACTGGCCGTTTTTTACAGCAATTACCATGATCCTTACTGAACCAACATAATTGGGCATGTCGAAGGATACCTTTGCATAGCCTGTTGCATTGGTTGTTATTGGTCCCTTGAAGAGGCTGACGGGTTTGAAGCGCCTGACTTCCTTGCCCTGCGCTCCTATCATCCCCTGATCATACATTTCTCCACCGCCACCAACAGAGAAAACCTTGAAGGGATCTCCCTTCTGCGCTCCAATTACCTCGGAAAACAAGTCATAGGTCATAACCGCGAGTCTCTGCTTGTGAAAAAAGAATTCCCATGGATCGGGGGTTTTGAAGTTCGTGATATCCAGAAGACCTTCGTCAACCACGGCAATCACAAACTGGGATTCCTTGCGATCCTGTGTCTGCACTTCCACGATAAACGGGGCGCTTGGTTTAAATTCTGCAGATGTCTTGATTTCCATTGAACTTACAGTTGCGGGGTCCTTCACATTAAGGGTGGCCACGCCGTACATTCGTATGGGCCTGTCATTTACCGTCTGTGCATGTGGCTGGATGATCGAGACTGATACATACGCTGTAGGAACCATGTCTTTGGTGATTTGAACAGTTAAGGTCTCGTCCTCCCTTGTGCTTTGGTTCAGCTTTATCCAGTAACTCTTGAGAATACTCGCTCCGCGCTCAATGCTCACGAGTACAGCTCCCTCGGTTGGCCTTGGAAACTTGATTGTCGCAACCTGTCCCACTGTATAGGAGGGTTTGTCCGTTTTCAGAACTAGTGTCGCCGCTTCCTTTGATCCGGGAGTCGCCCTGCCCCAGGATGAGGCATAGAAAAAGAATCCCGCCACATGCCCATTTTTATCCGATGTGTCCCGCACCTCAATCAGGTACTCGCCCCATGTTTCAGGCTGGATGCTTATGGCCACAGGAGTCAGCCCGGAAGTAAACCTCCCCTGCTTGATGACCTGTGTCGATGTATCAGTTTTATAACGATATCTAAATTGGCTGTAGTCATCGTATTCCCACCACCAGTAGCGCTCATTTCTATAGAGAGTATATTCCAGTTCACGCCCCTTGGCGGGTTCTCCGCTTGCTGTAACACAGACAGTATTGAGCCTGAGCGGCATGCCGATGCGGGCGTATCCATAGTCAAAGTCCGGAGTCTCTATGCCAACATAATGCGTGTAAGGATCTACAGGGAAAACCTCAATCTTCTCCGCGGGTCTTCCTCCCCTTTCATATACCTTGGCGTGTATCACGGCTTCCAAAGCTGATGGCGCTTTCGAGAGGTCAGGTATATCCCAGCTTATGTCAGCGTGTCCTTTTTCATCCAGATTGCCGCTGAAAATATTTGTCTTGCGGTCCGTAGCTTCCACTGTCTGGTTTGTGAATGTATAATTTTTGAATTTCGGGAACGTCTTCTGCACATTCCGCAGGGTGATATTTGCCTCAGCCGTGAGATTGGACGCTGCATTTCCAAAAAGATAAATTGAATCAAGATTGAGTTCCAATGAGTTGTCTGTTATGGAAATCCTGTCTTTTTTGGAAGTTATAAAGACTTTAAGTCTGTACGGTACTACTGTTTCAACCTTGATTGTGTGGAAAAACTCCCTGCTGCCGGCAATGACCTTGACTTTCCAGTTTCCCGTGGGATCTTCCTGCTTCGTGGAGAAATTGAAATTGTAAAATCCGTCCATTCCTTCCCGGTTTGTGCTCTTGTATACCGATTGGTTTCTCGGATTGAAAAACTCAAGCGTAACCGGATGGTTTTTTGGAAACGAGCTGTCCTGGTTGCGGAATATGCAGCTCAGGTTAATTTCATCCCCGGGCCTGTAGACGCCGCGTTCCGTGAACATGAACGCCCGTGTTCCGATTTCAGGTTCCTCATATCCCTCAATATCGAATGTAGTGAGATTCCATCCCATTTCATTCAGCTTGATCATGCTCCGCTGACCAGCTCTCTCAGCCTCTACATAAAAGACAGAATCCTTGATATTCCGTAACTCAACGCGTCCTTCGCGATCTGTCTCCCCCTGGCCAACAAGCTGGTTCTGGTATGTCCGCAAACCAACTTTCACCCCCTGGAGCGGTGTGGACGACATAATGTCCGTGGCATAGATAAAATGAGTTGCCCCCGCCTGTTTGTATGTCAGGCCGATATCACTTACAGTCACGGGTTTGTAGATGTGTCCATGTGAGTACAAATAGCCGTTGGAACTTGGGTTTGAATAGTAATCGTCGCCATAGTAGGAGTACTGGTCACGTGAAGAATCCTGGTCCCAGATCATGTCCTCACGCTCCATAGAGAGCTGAATAAGGAAGAGTCCCTTTTCACCAGGCTTTATCAATTTTGAAAGATCCAGGTCGTGGGAAAGCCATTCGTTTTTTGTATCACCGATTGGAAGATCCTGGTTCGCTGCAATGACGCCAACACGGTTTACATATTCTGAATTAAATGAATAGGTCCTGCTCTTTTCAGAATGGAGCTGTTCCGTCTGGAGAAACTGACCAAGGTTGTTTTCAAATACCTTGATGACCTCTATATGGACCTTGCGGATATTGATTGTCTGAAATCGCAGACGGTACTTGTTCCCTGAAGGGAGAAAAACACCATCATTCAAAAAGGCCATTTGCGGTTTGACAGTGGCTATTTCAACATTAGTGAGAAATTCCTTTGACGTCCTGTTATTCTGCCTGCTTCTGATGTTGGGGCTGAATTTTATCTGGTAATTTTCGCCATAGGCAAAATCGCCGGTCAGATAGACCTTGCTGCCATAAACCTTGTATTTGATATCCCTGTAAGGCGCAAGGGTTACAAGTCCATTCAAATCCTGGAAAGGATCAATATCATCGGAAAAGGAAACCTGTATGACTGGCGTATGCCGCTGTTCAATCACGGAAATATTTGTGACAGTAAAGCAGGATACCGGTTCCAGAAAAAACTCATGCCTGTAATCATGGGAGATATCAACAGGATTTGCGGACACCCTGAGTTCCAGCCGCTTGCGCTCATCCGTTCTCCTGAAAACTTCACTGGAGATGTGATACTCCCTCCCCTCGCTCCCCTGGCTGATATCAAGTTTCAAATCTTTTCCATTACATGAAAGCTTTACTGCTTCCCTGACCTGTTCTTCTGCAACAGGCGTGGTGAACAGGACAGTGGTGCGATAAAAAAGATTTTTGGGGTCGTCCTGTATTTGAAATTCAAAATCCCCGTCAATTTTCTCTATCTCACGACCCTCTGTTTTAAAACCGAACTTGACCTCGCTTACTCCAGAGCTTTTAAACTGGTTAAACATGGAAACCTTCACGATCCCTTCATAAACCCTTCTTTTTGGAAGCGCTTCACGGGGTGTGAATACCAAAGTTTGACTGTCTTCCCAGCTCAAGTCTCCGTCAATGCCAGGCGAGAAAGTGATATACCGGTTTTCAATTTTCTGCCCATATTCCAGGGCATCCGACACTGGTTCTGTAAAACGAACACGTATTTTTTCATTCGTTGGGAGAAGGCCTGATGTGACATGGCTTACAATCTGCGCAGCCTCAAGGGAATAACTGTATTTCGGGACTGGTGTCAGATCAAAAGGCTGACATTGTGTGAACATGAAAAGAAAAATCAACCCGATTAGGACAAAATTCCCCAGTTTCCTGTTATTGGTTTTGCAGAAAGACATATTTTCCCCCTTTTGATTGAAGTATATCACACCAGATATCGTTTTCAAACTATTATAT
>RPPD01000136.1 GCA_003818675.1 Spirochaetaceae bacterium | reverse complement strand
ATTCTCAATTGCCCGCCCTTTCTCGTCCACAAAGATGATCCTGTCCCCGTCGCCATCCATTATGACGCCCAAGTCAGCCTGGTGGGACTTAACAGCTTCGCTGATCTGTATACGGCTTTCATCCTTGAGAGGATTGGGATCATGGTTCGGAAATCTGCCATCTGGCTCGCTATTCAGAAAAACAGCATCAAGCCCGAGCTTTTTGGCAAGTGCCATAAAAACCGGACCGCTTGAACCATTTGCAGTGTCAATGACAATCCTTGAGGAGAATTTCTTCCCGCAAGACAATCCCGCGAGAAAATCTATATATGCGTCAATTGACGGGCCCGGTTTAAGCGCACCGCGCTTTTTCTTTTCAAGTTTGGCAACAGTAGGCAATGCCGCCTCGATTTTATCAAGACCCTTGGCATAACTTACCGAACCGCCTACTGCGTCAAAAAGCTTGAAACCATGATAGTCCCGCGGGTTGTGTGAGGCTGTTACCATGATGCCCGCATCGCACTTTTCCCTCATCTGGAAAAAATGCATCTGGGGCGTTGATGAAAGACCAAGGCCAACAACATCTGCCCCTGCATCCAGAAGACCCTCTATCACCTGATCATAGAGCTCCTTTGAGTGAAGCCTGGCATCATATGCCACGAGCACTCTTCTGGCCTTTCTGAATTCTCCAAAAAGCCTGCCCACACCGTAAGCGAGCGCAGGTGTTATCTCCGATCCGTACAAGCCCCTTATGTCATATGCGTGAAATGCACCCATCTTATGTTCTCCTTGCGGTTATTGACTGAAATTGAAAATCATCACCAGCGGTGAAGGACCCAGTTGCCTGATTTCCGAATCCTTGATGTTTTCTACGGGAACATGCATGAACCGTACACCTCTTCCCTGGAAATTGTAGACAAAAGTAACAGGCTGAGCCGCTGCTTCGTCAAAAACAAATGTAATGGCACCGTCAAAATTGCCAGACACACCCCTTCCTATGAATGAGGAAAAATTGACCGAACCCGAACCAGAAGCCTGTGATGGAATTATCAGCCCTTTAAGGCTTCCAAATGATGCCCAGTTAAAACGGTAATCTGAAGAGAGAGTGATTGTACCATAAGATCCGCTTGAAAGCACTCCACCCTTGTTGATGAAGGCCAGAAGCAGGTTATGCCTCCTATCCTGTTCTCCTCTTACAACATCGCCAATATCACTTGCGACCAGGACAAACTCGCGCGTCACATAAAGGTCCTCGAAGTAATAGCTGACCCTGATCTTGTCATCCATGAGAACCTGTATCCTCAAATCCGCGCCCTCAAAGGAATATGTGTCAGCGGAGGTCTTTTTTATCTCGGTATAGGAAAAATCCTTGTCTATATCCTCATTGACAATAGACACAATATTCTGGTCCGACTTTGGCGTCAGTAGATAGTTTTTCTCGAGAGTGGAGAGGTCTATCCTGCCGCTCTCTATCATGCGGGCCATTTCCACAGGCCGCCAGGTATTTGTCATGAGCTTTTCCATCAGAGAATCTTCCTCCAGGAGTCCCGAAACCGTGGCGGAAAGATTTTCTGCTCCTTCAATCACTTCCAGGTGATACCCGAAGGAGTATCCACGCAGACCCTCGTCTGTTATCAGCCAGTACCAGTAGCCCGTGAGCGCGCCAATCTGGACCTGGTCCTTGCTCCTGCCCAGCACCTTGACAGTCTGGCCGGGCCTGATTCTGTAGATCATACTGGCCATACTGTCCGGCTTTTCGCGTATGGGCAGACCATCATATTTCTTTGTGAACACATACATTTCTGCAAATGGCTTATAGACATCCTGGAACTTGATTGCCTCATCCTTATTCTGCGAATACTCCATCTGCCACATTGGGACCTGGTAAAGTTCCCCATTGTAGGTAACTTCATAGTAGTTATCCACCCTGTAGATATCTGTGACAGGTAAAAGCTCCCCGGTAGTAAACGGAAATGCCTCATTGTTCAAGAGAAGCACTCCATATCCACGATAATTGTCACAGGAAAACAAGCCAATAACAGCAATACCTATGATAAAACAGAAAAAAAAGCGGCGAATACACCGAATAATCATAACGAATAACCTCATGTTTACAGGTAGATTTGAATTTTCCCTCTATTGTATGCATATATCCAAATTTTGCAAGGGATATCTCGCGTTTTTTAAGTTATTATAGTACTATGCAACAGGAGGTCCTTTGCATGAAACGGCGCACCACAATTCTGACAATCATTATTCTGGTCCTGCTCCTTATTCCAGCGATTCTATTAATCCGGCACATGACCGCAATACGGATAGCCATGGGTGATATTGAGGAAATTCAGGCAAGGATCGACCTACTGGAAGAAAAAGCGCTGACCAGAAAGGACTTTTCAGCTGATGATAAAGCGTTTCTATCCACAATCTATGACGCGTTTATATTTGGTGGAAGTGTAATGGGCTATGGCGAAGCATCCGCAATGCTTGCCAGGTACATGGAAAATACAGGCAAACCTCTTGAAGTAGATTCACGGGCCTTCCGCGAGAACTCAAAGGTAAAAACCGAGGTGCAGGCACTTTTCAACCAGATTAAAAGCGATTTTTCCACCATCAGATCTTCTTCCCGCGAATATTCCTCTTCACGCATCCTGATTGCGCCAGTGGATGATCCCCGCCTGTTTTATCTTGCCAATTATTTCATTGTGAAAGCAAAACCTGAAACTGCTGAACCAGGCAAGTGCACAATTACTTTCAGGGTGGACCTCTCTTGCAGCTTCGTATCATACCAGACACAGATAACCCGTTTTGGTGATCCAAAGCGATTTCACACTCCTTTCCCTTCCCTTGTCCCAGGCAAGGTTCTGGCTGTGGATGACGGGCTCTCACAGCATCTCGTTACCATCAACATGGCCAAAGAATTCCCGTATTATGCCGAATGGAGCGAGATTTACACAATGGAGAATCAATAATTTCCTTTTAAGGCGCCCATAGTATCTTTGTTCTATTAAAAAAAACGCTTTTGCCCTGTTTTCCCCTTCAATTAAAACTTTCGTTCCATTCTTTTCCACATTTCAATGATGTATTCTTGAATGGAGGAGCAAAATATGGGCATCGTAAACATAGAAAACGTAACCAAGGAATACAAATTGGGGAAGACTGTTGTCAGGGCATTAGGCGGTGTCAGTCTTTCCATTGAAAAAGGCGAGTTTCTCACCATCGCGGGACCTTCGGGGAGCGGCAAATCGACCCTCCTCTCGCTTATCGGCTGCCTTGATGCGCCCACATCAGGGGAAATCCATATCAACAACAAACGCATCACAGGCTTAAGCGAACATGAGCTGGGGCTCGTGCGCAGAGACTTGCTGGGCTTCATTTTCCAGTCCTTTAATCTCATCCCTGTGCTTGATGTAAATGAAAATATCGAACTGCCGCTTGTCATCCACAGGGAAATCACACAAAAAGAACGGCAAAGACGCGTAAAGATGCTGGTGGAGGAAACAGGGCTTTCAGAACATGTCAGAAAAAAACCGCACGAGCTTTCAGGAGGGCAGCAGCAGCGCGTTGCCATAGCGCGGGCCCTGGTGACAAAACCTGATGTGATCCTCGCGGACGAACCCACGGCCAACCTGGATTCGCTGACCGCGCAAACAGTGATAGAGCTCATGCACAGGATAAACAGGGAGTCCGGCACAACATTCGTTTTTTCATCCCACGATCCCGCGGTCACGGTCAGGGCGGATCGCGTGGTCCATCTCCATGACGGGATGATCACGCTTGCACTGGAGGAACAACTGTGAACCTGCTCGCCTTGACCTTTAAAAACATCATCGGGAGATGGTGGCGCTCATTCACAATGGGTTTCTATGTCTTTATCATCGCACTGGTCATGGTTCTGGCGGGATCACTGAACCAGGCAGTGTTAAATAAAACCGATGACATCATCGTCCATGGTTTCGTCTCTCACATCCAGATCAGAAGCAAAGCATCAATAGAACAGGACATGGTGTCCATGTATACTGGCGGGTGGGATTCCCTCTCTCCAATTCCAACAGACCTTTTTCATCGCGTTATTTCCATTATAAATACACAAATCCCACAGGCATCCCTTGACTTCCGCGTGCGGCAGAATGTAAGGCTTGTCGGAAAAAACAAGAGCGAGGAGAGTCTTTTGATTGGCATTGACACGGAACAATCAGGCGGCGCTTCAAATATCAGGGAATCGTTTCTCCTCTCAGAAGGATTTTTCCCCAGATGGTCAGGTTTGTCTCCTGAATCAGGGGAACAGATGCCCGAGGTTATGGTGACAGATGAGCAGGCGAAAAAACTCATGGTGACGCCTGGCGACATTGTCCAGATCACGGCAAAAACTGCGCAAGGCAGAAATACACACATCAAGGCGCGAGTGTCAGGCACTGGCGTTTTTATCATACTTTCCCTTTTCAGCTACAAGGCTTTTGTAATGGATATCCGCGACGCCAGGCACTTGCTGCAGTTTGATCCAGGGCAATGCACGGACATCCTGATAGGGCTCCCTAACAAACAAGATGCTGAAACGGTTTCCGAACAGCTTCTCAATTCCGCCAAATCCTCAGGCATGGATGGCCTGCTCACCCGTGACGAGAAGTCCGCAGTCGAAGACTTGGAACTGGAATCATTGTCAGAGCTGAAAAATCCTGGCGATAACGGAATAAAGATTTCAACATGGCTTGAAATGGGTGAACTCTTCAGGAATGCAGGCAAGGTCGTTACAACATCACTTGCCATGCTCCTGGCAATGCTCTTTCTTGTTGCTGGATTGCTTATTGCCAATATAGCCGCATCAAACAGTCTGGAGCGTTACCGCGAAATAGGGACCCTCCTGACTCTGGGATTTCCACGACGTACAGTAGCCTTTCTTATGCTTGCCGAGATTCTTGGTATCTTTACGGTCTTTGCCTGCGCGGGTTTTGTTACCGCGGCATTACTGATTGTCAAGGCAGGTCAAAATATAACCTCGCCGGTTCCCGCCATGGAATTTATTACAGGAAAATCACTTAACCTCACAGTTGATCCATTTATTTTAGCCATGGATTTCCTGGTAATAATTTTCTACGGTTCTATCGCTACAGTTATCCCTGTCATGCGGGCCGTGCGGATGCATCCACAGCAAGTGCTTGATAACAGGGCATAGATACAGGAGAAAGAAATGTTTATCACCATAGCATGGCGAAACCTGTTGCGAAATAAAAAGCGATCGCTTGTCTTTGCAATCTCCATCTTCGTCACCTGCTTTTTTTTCCTTGCAGGCAAAGCGCTGGGAAATGCAAGTTCAATCCAGTCCCTCAGTCGTTTCAAGAACTTCCAGTCAGGTGACATTGCCATTGCCTGGGAAAGCATTGACAAACTTGCCGAAGACGATCCTGGCAGGCTCCTGCTCTCTGAAATTGACATTTCACTTGACAATGAAAACAAACGCGCAATGGATAAAATTACGGCCTTCCTTGCCCGACATAAAGATGAAGTAAAAGAATTTTTTGCCCCTGTTCGGGCCTCAGGAACGTTTGACTCGGGAAGCATGGCTTCATACGCGTTCGCATGGGGTGTGACCAAAGAGGAACTGGAATTTTTTTTCCGCACAGGAGTACTTGTATTGCGTGAAGGCGCACCACTGCATGATTATGACCATGCGGCATACATCTCCGAAGAGACAGCACGTGAGTCCAACCTTGACATAGGCGACTGGTTTACCTTTGATGCTCCCACGGTCTACGGGCCGGTGAACTCGGTCACTTTTCAGGTGGCAGGAATCTACGCTGCTGGCGCTCCATGGGACAATTTATATTTCTATACGCCAATCGAGTACGTGCGTGAACTTTTGGCAGTACAACCGCCCTACTGGAGTTCAATGCGCATTTATCTAAACAATGCATCATCTGCGCATGATTTCGCTTCAGAGTTTTCTGCATTGCAAACCGGGAATAATCTGGTAATCCGTATCCAGACCTTCAGGAAGGCAAGCGCTTTCTGGAGAACATTTGGTTCTATGCAAAAAGACATCATCATGTATTTCTCCGTGTTTCTGCTTTTGATCATTGGCCTCGGGATCAGGTCCTCTGTCCGGATGAATGTCTACCAGCGGATGAGCGAGGCAGGTACGCTAGCCGCCATGGGTTTTGGCAAAGCAGCAATATTCATGGTCATCGCGTATGAGATAATCATCCTCTCCTTTATTGCACTCATAACCGCTGTCGCGGCCGCACTTATATTTGTTCTGGTTGCGGGATATTACGGAGTCTATGTTGGCGGATTTGGTTTTGAATATATTACTGGCAGCCAGTATCTCTACCCGTCACTCGAACCTGAAGACCTGGTTTTATCAACAACGGCAATAATGATTTTTTCCCTGTTTGCACCATTAAAACCGACATTACGCATTCTCATGCTTCGTATTCCTGATCTTCTGGCAAAAAACGCCAAAACGGTATTTGTTTCTTTTGAGTTGTTGAGAAAATATATTTTCCGAAAAGATATTTTGAAAAAAAATAAAGGCTCCAAAGAACAT
>RPPD01000135.1 GCA_003818675.1 Spirochaetaceae bacterium | reverse complement strand
CGAACCGCTTCAAAAATCCGGAAGTGACTGGTCTGGTGCTTTTTGGAATAGGCATAAATCTTGGTCGCGAACTCCCTGTTGCCGGCAAGCGGAAGATAGCGGCTGAAATACTCGTAGGTCTGTTCATACTCGTTCATGTCCTCGGTGGCAACGACTATTGAGGCGATATCCTCTTCTGTAATCAGAAGCTGAAGCGTGAACGCCTGCTTCCTCTGCGGTTTGAGCCTGTGGTGTTTGCGATATTCCTCACGAATGTCGAAGCGATAGGCCTCCTTGACCGCGGCCTCTTCAAAAAGCGATCCGTCCGCATAACCCTGCACGAGTGTGACCACGGGCACAAGCTCATTCTGCCTGTAGCCGAGGTGCCTGGCGAAATCAAGATAGAACTCCGCACCCTCGGCAGCACCGTCTTTTTCAGGTGAGCAGAGACCCACGATCCGCTCAATCCCCGACAACAGCATCGCATCCCTGCTTGAACGGGAAGCCTGGTTTATCACCTTGAATTCCTGAAGCAGGATGTCTATGCGGTTTTTCAGATTCTGTACCACACGCCTGAACAGTTCATCCATTATCTGCGCAAAGACTTTTTCGAAGATCCCCTGCTTTTTCCTGAAGCTTCGGATCAGCCGCTTCCTCTCGCCTTCTGTGTAGCGGAATGCAAGGCTCTGGTATGCGCTCCCCCACTCCATGGAATTTTTCTTGTTTTCGCGCATCATGATGTAGCGCTCCAGATCAATATCGCGACCGTATCGGATCGACGGGAACAGCCGTTCCAGTACATATTGCCTGTAGTCGTCAGGCGCGGCACTTCTGTGCTTTCGCTGGAAAATATTGACGATGCGGGAATAAAAAAATGCCATTTGGGCGTCTCCTACAGAATCCCGAACTCCTCAAGCTCCGTTTTGGCTTTCGCCTGCTCCGCCTCACCCTTTATTCCCAGGAGCTTGAATGCGATCTCCTTGTAGCCCTGCACACCCGGCTGGTTTACGGGATTTATCCCTGTCATGAGCCCGAAGAGCGCCGAGGACATATGCTCCATGGCTGTGTGCATGCCCATATGGAAAGCTGAAAGCTCGGGAATCTTTACTGCCATGACAGGCACACCGGATTTCCAGTGGTCCAGGAAGAGCGCTGACATGAACAGGTTGTTGATTTCGTGAAGCCCAAGCTTGCCGGCGATACTGTCCAGCTTGTCCGCGTTCCACTCTGATACCGGGATTTGAAAATCAATTCCCGTATCTCCAATAAAATGAAAGACCTCCATCATGTTCCTGACTCCGCTCTTGATAAGCTGGCCGTTTGAGTGTGCATCGGCTGTGTAAAACTCCTCCATGATGTTAAGACCTTTGCCCGCCTTGCCGGTACTCTCCGGCCAGAGCTGTCGGTATGACAGTATCTTGCCGCGGAAACATGCCACATTATATGCATATACCGCGACAGCGGCGCCTGCAATAAAGGACGCATACCTGCATGCGCTGACTTCCGATATTTCCTTATCACAGGCTGTTATTCCATGGTGATATCCCAACAGCAGTTCCCTGATATCGATTCCCGCAACAGCATATGGCAGAAGGCCCACGGGTGTAATGCAGGAAAATCTGCCGCCTATATCCTCTCCCACACAAAACAGTTTCTGCACCTCATTTGAAAGATACTCTACAGGATTAAAGCCGCGCTTTGCCGCCATTTCCCTTAAAGCGCCCTTTACAGGATCTGTTGTTGCAAAGACAGCGCCCAGCTTGCCCAATGACTCAAGCCGCACAAGCGCAATGCGCGCGGCGATGGCCGGCTCTGTGGTGGTCCCTGACTTGGAAATGATGTTAACCGCGACCTTGCCGGGAAGTTTTTTGATTGAATCAAATACACAGGCGTAATTTTCTGCAGAAAGATGCTGGCCAAGATAATAAACGGGAAATTTAGCGCCAGTTGCGTCAACTGCGTTGCCTGGCGCAAGCGCGCTCGTGATTCCCTCCACATCAGTGTATGATCCGCCGATGCCAATGGAGAGAAAGGCGGAAAAATCCCGCCTGATCCTGGCGCCAGCCTGCATAAGGCCGTCAAGAAACTCCTTTTCCGCAAGCGTTTTGCCTGCATAGGTGAGCCAGCCAGTCATGACCGGCAGGCCCGCGAGACCTGCGGTGTCAGTTCCTCCATCGCGCAGATCAAGATAAGAATCAGGTGATTTCACTGCCTGCGGGTCCTGGCTCTTTTTCAGGTAAACGAGCTTTTCATTGACCAGGGCTAAGGCGCTTTTGAAAGCGGCCTGCGACACGTAGGGCCCTGAGACGACACCGGCCGGGACAAACATCCCCTTGGTAATGTAGGTCACCTTGCCTTTTTTCAGGGCATATTCTGCCGAAAGTTTTGAAATTTCCTGGTCCTGTTTCATGACGATACTCCTTTTTCCACCCGTGTCATTGGCGAAGAGGTTTCTGCCTTAAGCGCATCCGGGGGCCTTCGGAAGTATTTTACGCCTAACGCGGTAAAATCCGCAGAAGAAAACTCACGGAGAATTCGGAAAAAATCTGCGCCAGAAGCGAATGTATCTGTCTGCCGGATGTTAAACTCGTGAAGAAATTTCTGGAATGTCGTCTCGCCCACAGCAAGAGATATCTCATAGATAAAATACGGGGCCAGTCTGTAGATGGTCTGGAAATACCGGGTTCTGATGTCAAAGTCAAAAATGGTATCATCTATATAATGTCCCGGCACCATGGCCTGGTTTGCAGTACGCAGCCATGCACCAGCAAGTTCTGAATGATATTTTTTAAAGAAAAGATACTCGCTGTAGGTGGCAAGACCCTCGTCCAGCCAGGGTTCCAGAAGCTGGTCTGTGCCTACCGAGCCATACCACCACTGATGGGAAACCTCATGCGCGGTAATGTACACAAGAAGGTACGGAGCGGCAGACGTGTAGGTTTCCATATGTGAACCGGAAATAGTGATAAAACCCGTGTATTCCATGGAGGAATAGTAGGCGTTCTCCGCGACAACCAGTTCCTTTTTATTATAAAGACCGTATAGTTCCGAGAATAAGGTCACGGAGTCAAGAGCGGTTTTAAAGCACGCTTCCACAGCCCTGGCATTTTGCGAAACATAGAATAATTTTACAGGTAACGCCTCAGTGCCGCCTGCCATTACCTTGTATTCCGGACTCGCAGTAAAGGCCCACGAGCGGGAGTGTGGACTCTCAAATTTCCAGATGCCGTTATCTTGTGAAACCTGGCCGTATGCCGCCACAACAACATCTGGAGAAGTGTTTATTGTGATATTAAAATCCGCAAGAGGATAGAGATAGGGATCTCCTATCTTGTGGTATTTCCACCGCCTGAATCCCTGGCCTGGCACCCAGGGGGTAAGTGTTGGGAAAAATTCGCCGCATTGAAGCACCTGGCTGCCATACCCGTAGTTGCCGTATGGGTGCAAATCGGTTTTAAATATTTGAAAAAGCGTGAGGGAAAAATTGAACCTCACTTCTATGGATTCATGTACAGCCAGCGGCGTATCCAGACTGATGACTATCATTGATGTGTCAATTTCCGGTGCAATGGATTTTTTCTCATTATTGCGGACAATTTCAACTGATTCCAGTTTCATAACATCCGGATATATCGCAGGAGGAAAGGAAAAAACCAGTTCATTAACAGGCTCCCCTGCTGTATTTAAAAAGCCTGCCTTTTCGGCAACACGGACAAGATGACTGGAATACTCGATTTCAATATCAAGGTCATAACGCGGATAGATGATTTTTGCCGCTTCTGCCGCCTGGATTTCCGGCGAGGCTGCAGGAGCGGATTGAAGTGTGAACAGGAAGAAAAGTCCTGCTGCAATTGAAATAATAACGACTGATGAGCCTGCAATAAATAATTTGATGTTCATGGCATCCAATAGTAACATATTATTTCACTTATGTGTCAATCCTGGGTGTCCCAACAGTATAATTTAAAAAAATGAATCCATGAATCTCCACATATCTCTTTTTTTATCCGGAAAATTGAAGTATAATTATCGTATATATTATTCCGCAATCAAGGAGAATCATCGATGAAACGGATAACAGTTCCTGCCCTCATTTTCATGCTTGCCGCGGGGATTTGTTTTGCACAGCAGTCAGATATAAAAATCGCCTTTCTGGATGTTGAAAACATCAACAGGGACACAAGCTATGACTACCTGGCCGGAATGATTTCAGGCATTCTTACGGGAGACCTTTCGCATACCCCTGGAATCATTCTTGTAGACAGGAACTCAATGGATGCGGTCCTGAAGGAACAGGCACTGCAGGTGGGGGACCTCTCCTCCAAAGACGAGTTGCGCGTGGGGAAAATCCTGGGAGCAAATTATCTGGTCCGCGCGGGCTTTATATACCTTGGCGATGATGTGATGGTCAATCTCACTATCATCAATGTGGAAACCGCAAAATCCACAGTAATATCCCGACGCGGCAGGACTGAAAACCTCATACACGCAATCGCGGAGGAAACAGTAAAAACGCTCTCCACTCGAACAGTCACATTCCAGTCAACAGCGGGAGACCGCACGCTTTTATCCACAAAGGACGTTGTACCGGGAAGCATTACAGTGCACAGCCAGCTGGTTCGCGCACAGATTCTCCTGGATGACAAGTTTGCGGGTTATACCATGGGAGACAGGACAGTCCCCTTTAAAATAGAAAACGTTTCTCCGGGAAAACACTCGGTAAAGGTGGTGCTTGAGGGATTCGGTGTGATCAAGCTTCCGGAAGTCAGCTTCCATGACTGGGAAGAAATAGTGGATGTAGCGCCCGGGAAAAACCACGTGCTCCAGGCATTCCCGCAATTGTTCAAATACCAGCTGTATGAACTGATCAGAGTACTGAATGAGCCGGTCACGATGAAGACCGCCAACTCGACATGGGAAAAGGTAAATAGCATTTCGTTTCAAGACCGCGCCGGAAAGCAGGTCTCATTCACAATTTCGGCAAAGGCCGTGCTGGAGGCAACGAGACTCGCCATAACGATCACAGCCAAAGATGCGGGCACAAGCAAAACATTCACCTACAAATGTCCCGTCAGGTCGCTTGTGAAGGGTGAATATCCCATGGGCATTGTGACGATCCGGATAGACCCGAGCATGGTGCGTGAAGACGCGGCGATATTCACCCTTTATGTGGAGCGCACGGATCTCACCCCAGACATGTGGGACCAATGAACGTGAGAGCCGACTGATACCGACAAAATTCAGACAGGATCAACATGATTTACAGGATCGGATTTTTGAATCAATATCCAGATCGGTATCATGTCAATCCTGTAAATCCTGTCGAAATTCTTCATCCCCATATCTGCTCCATCCCCTTATCAGAGGAGATGGGGAGGGGATAACGAGAGTGTCAAATCAAAGAAATAAAATACTCGTGAATTCTTGAGTCATCTGTGAGCTCGGGATGAAAGCTTAAGCCAAGAATCTTCCCCTGCCTGACTATTACAGGAGAGTCCTCAAAACTGGCCAGAACTTCCACTCCCTTTCCAATCCGAGTAATGACAGGCGCGCGAATAAAAACCGCACGCACGGGATTTCCCCCGATTTCAGGAACATGGATGTCCGCCTCAAAGCTTTCTATTTGCGGGCCATAGGCATTGCGGGTTACTTCAACATCCAGAACACCGAATCTTGGCTGGTCATATTTCACAAGGTCTTGCGCCAGGAGGATAAGGCCCGCGCATGTGCCCATCACTGGCAGACCTGCGGCCATTCTTCTGCCAAGTTCATCAAAAAGTCCAAAACGGGACAAAAGCTTTCCGATTGTTGTGCTTTCGCCCCCGGGCAGGACCAGGCCGTCAATTGAATCAATATCCCGAACAGTTTTCAGGGCGAAGGCATCTGCATCGCAGGAGATAAGCATCGCCATATGCTTGACATAATCTCCCTGCAGGGCGAGGACACCGATTCTTTTCTTTTTCACCGGTTACCAGCCGCGGAGCGACATGAGCTGTTTCTCGTCCAGTTGCCTGACATCTATGCCGGGCATTGGTTCTCCAAGGCCGCGCGAAATCTCGGCCAATATTGCAGGATCATTGAAATGGAGCACCGCGTCCACGATAGCCTTGGCGCGCGGGGCCGGGTCTGTTGACTTGAAAATTCCGGAACCCACAAAGACAGTCTCGGCGCCCAACTGCATCATCAAGGACGCGTCCGCCGGGGTTGCCACTCCGCCCGCTGAAAAATTCGGCACAGGGAGTTTGCCCGTGACTGAAACTTCAACAACCAGGTCATAAGGCGCACCCAGGTTCTTGGCCTCTGCCATCAGTTCCTCGCGGGGAAGGCTTTTAAGCCTGCGAATGCCGTCCTGGACTGTGCGCATGTGCCGCACAGCCTCTATGATATTGCCCGAGCCGGCCTCTCCTTTTGTCCTGATCATGGCTGCGCCTTCGCCTATGCGGCGCAGGGCCTCTCCGAGATCGCGGCAGCCGCATACAAACGGCACCTTGAAAGCGTGCTTGTCAACGTGGTACAGGTCATCGGCGGGCGTGAGTACCTCGCTTTCAT
>RPPD01000134.1 GCA_003818675.1 Spirochaetaceae bacterium | reverse complement strand
AGGAACAAATGCTCCAGCAGCTTGTAAACTCAGGCTCTGGAATGAAGGTGATCCTTGGACCGGAGAAGCACACAATTCTTGGAAAATCATGGACATATGTTGAAATTTCTGATGATAAGTTCAAGGGGACAATTGCCATTCTGACATATAAAGAAAAAATATATGTGATTATTTCTGTGATTAATCCGTCTGAGCTTGAAGCTGACGCAACAGAAATCTTCGACAAGTTTTTAAGCACGCTTTCTATTGCCAGTTTGAAATAATAATAGTTGAAACTCCGGGGTGTCCCACTGCTGACTAGTTATTTGATGGGCCAATGTGGGGCACCCTTGGCATACGCCTGTCATTCCTGTTATCCTTTATAGACTGGAGGACAGGCAATGGAAGGCGTTTTTTTTAATATAAAAGATTATGGAGTTGCGGGAAATGGCAAGGACAAAGACCCTGGTCTGATCCAGAAGGCTGTGGAAACGGTCCAGAAGGCTGGTGGCGGAACGCTCTATTTTCCCGCAGGCCAGTATTTTTCCGGGCCCCTGGTCATAGGAAGCAATATGACCATATTCCTGGACGCTGGAGCGTTTTTAAAGTTTTCTGATGACTTTTCACTCTATCCGCCAGCCAAATCCAGGTGGGAAGGTGTCGAGTGTTACACCTTCGCTCCGCTTATGCTTTTTATAGACGCACAGAATGTGAGCCTGACAGGCCGCGGAACAATTGACGGCTGCGGCAAGACATGGTGGGACGCGATCCGTAAAAAACGTGCTGATAAACAAAGCGGACCAGTTACCAAGGAGGAAAAGGAACTGGCAAGGCTCAATCCCGGGTTTGCAGCCGCCGGTTCCGGTGGAGGAGGCAGGGAGACTCAGTTCCTGCGCCCACCGCTTGTGCAGTTCTGGAACTGCGAGAATGTCAAGATAGAAGGTACCACTCACCAGAACTCGCCATTCTGGAATACCCACCTCGTTTACTGCAACAATGTATCCATTGAAAATGTCACCTTCCGCAATCCGGAAGACGGTCCGAACACTGACGGCTGTGACATAGATTCGTGTACATGTGTCAGATTCATGGGCTGCCATTTTGATGTGGGCGATGACTGCCTTGTCATCAAGTCAGGCATTGATGCTGACGGCCGCCGCGTGGGCAGGCCAACCGAGGATGTCACTATCACCAACTGCACCATGAATCACGGTCATGGCGGCGTTGTCATGGGGAGCGAGATGGCGGGCGGCATACGCCGCATCTCTATCTCCAACTGCGTGATGAAGGGCACTGACCGCGGCATCAGGATCAAGACAAGACGTGGAAGGGGCGGTGTTGTGGAAAACATCCGCGTCTCCAATGTCATAATGGACGAGGTCCTCTGCCCCGTGGCAATCAATCTCTACTACCGCTGTGGTTCCAGAAAAGAAGATACGGAATTGTTCACATCAGAGAAAAGGCCTGTGACAGAAATCACGCCAGCGGTAAGGGATATACATATTTCAGGACTCACAGCCAATGGTTCGCGGGCTGCCTGCGGATTTTTCTACGGCCTGCCTGAAATGCCTATCGAGAATCTCACAATTTCTGATTCACACTTCACGACAAACACGGATCCTGAAGTTCCCGGCGGGGAACCTGACATGATCTGGGACCTGCCCACAATCACAAAGCAGGGATTTTTGGGCAAGCATCTGAAGAACGTGCGCTTCTCGCAGGTAGTGGTTGAAACCGGGGACGGGAATGGTCTGGACCTCAAGGATTGCGATGGGATTACGTTTGACGGACTGGAACTGAAGAAAAGAGGAGAATGATTCAGCGGTTGTCCCATTCAGCTATGAGCGGGTGGGGATAGGTGTATGGAGTGTAGCCACCAGGCCGCTGCACATTGTTGTAGTAGTCGCGGTTTTCCTGGTAGAGATCCTGGCTCACGACGCACGAGTGTTCAAAGAAAACAACATTTTCGCCATTGTGTTTGTTGTTCCAGCAATAAGCAGGATCAAGTGCCTGCGATGGAATGCTTTCGTCATTGAAGTCCCCGTCACTGTCACTGTCAACCCAAAGAAACGAGTCCGTGGACCTGCCGATCTGGTCGCGTGCGGGATAAGCAGATACTCCAGGTACGGAATTGCCATCCCAGGGCGATGTTCCATCAGCCCAGCCAGGCACGGCAAAATACTCGCAGGCGCGGCGGTAGTCCACCGCGATCCCGGCAATGGTCCATTCACCCTCGACGACATTGTTGAATATGACGCCCGTACCGCCGCGCATGAAAAAGGGCACCCACATGCTCCGGTTTTTCTGGCGGATGATATTGTCGTAAATTTCCCAGCTTCTGACCGATCGGTTTTTCCCCTGAACGGCATGCGCCTCGACATAGGCGTCGGTGACGGTATTGTGACGGAAAACATACCTGCCGCCGTAATTGGCATCAACAGCATTGCTGAACTCAGTATATGTAAATGCGCAATCTTCAATGAACATCGCGTTGTTGGTGCCGAGGCCCAGCGGCTGCGCCCAGACATCATTTGCCATGAGCGCATTGCTGCCATAGGCAATGCAGCGGGTATTCAGGAACTCACAGTGGTCCACCAGTCCCACGGGACTGCCGTCGTCAGAATTGTTGTTTGCCCAGACTGCCTCGATGATGAAAGGATTGTCATTCACAAACCTGCAGTGGTCGATTCGCCAGCCCTGTCCCCGGACGTCGATGCCCACGCCGTCGTTGTTTTCAAGCACAAAACCCATATTCGTGAGCCTGGAGCCGGATGTGTTCAGGTCAATGCATGATGTCGGGATATTCGAGGTGATGATCGTTTTTTCCTGCCCTTCGCCCCTGATCTCGATTTTTTTGTCATCAGGTATTTCAAGGGCGGCCGGCCATTCAGACTGGCCGGATGGAATTAAAAGCGTACCGCCTGTCTGTACCAGACTCAGTGCATACACAACGTCATCATATCTGCAGCTTATGGCATGGACGGGTTTGTTGCGGATGAACGGAAGGCAGTCAGAGACAAGCAAAATCAGAAACAGGACAAGAGCATGTTTGCAAATGGCGATTTTTCTTTTTGGCACCAGATATTAATACCAGTTAAATGTGTAGTTTGTCGAGTTGGTCGCGTCGTCCGCAGGAAGTGCACCTGATGGCGATGTCGGACTTCCATTCCGGGCGCCAGATGATGGTGTCTGTTGTGTGCCGGGCACGGGTGGCGGCACAGCCAGTTTTTCCTCGGGGAGTTTTTCCTGTACAATCTGGATTGTCCTGATTTCTGTAAGCGGAATTTTAAGGATTATGCCAAGCTTTTCCTCGGTCCCTTCAACACGGTAATTGGCTGTACTCATGTAGACCTGGATTTGCCCGCCGTCTTTCCAGGCCAGGTTTGCCAGTGTGTATCCGGCAAACAAGGGTTCCGGTGTCTCGGTCAGGGTGACATTTGAAAGCTTTTCAAAGGGGATTTTAAATACACTTTCGCGGAGCTTGCAGTTGAAGTATTCCAGCCTGGAAATCGTAAAGTTTTTCAAGGCATAGACTTTATTATCAACTGTGGTAATTGTGCATGAGTATATAACCCTGGGCAAAGGCTTTTCAGCCTCGGCAAGCGGGGTTTGCGCAAATATCTGTGTTGGCGCGGCAAATGTCAGTATGGCAAGAAGCGTGCATGAGATTATCGATTTACCCATTATATATAATTTCGATGGAATTGTGGCGATTCTTTATCCTTTTTAAGGCATTATTATGCATTATTGCTATTTATATTGACCAATAGCAAAAACAGCAGATATACTTCTGCCATGTGTCAGGCCTTTCAGGGCATGTCAGAAACGGGCAAACACCCGAAATGAAAAAGAATATAAAAATAATCCTTCACCTTCTCTTGGTGATTTTCCTTTATTCAGGTTGTACGCTCTTTAAATCCGGAGATGTGAGAGTCATGCTTGCCGGATATCCCCTGCTGGACGAATTCACAATCAATACGGACAAGGACAAGGTGTGCCTGGATGGAGAGGATATACAGTGCAGCACCCTTTTGTTCAAACAAGGTAATGAAGGTTTTTTTCTTGACGGTTTGACTTCCATATCCGTGAAAAAACTTGTGATAGAGGCAAATCCCGAGGTGGAATTCAAAACACCGAAGATGACACAGATTTTTACAGGAATCATAGAGATTTTTTTTTCCGGAAAATCGCCTGTCATACACAATATCCTGCCTCGCGAGCTTTACATGGCGTCTGTGCTGGGTGCGGAAATGGGAGATTCCTTTCATGACGAGGCACTAAAGGCCCAGGCAATTGCAATCAGGTCCTACCTGCGCGCGCGTGAAGAGATGACTTCCGGTATGAATGACTCGGGCGGTATAAAAAATTCTCCCGGCACAGACATGAGCTTCAGGGGCATATCTTTTGCAACACAGAGAATGCAGGCAGCTGTACAGGCAACGCGTGGGGAACGGCTTTTTTTAAAGGACGGAAAGCCGGCCCTTCCCCTGTTTCACTCCACTTCAGGAGGCGTCATCCTCCGTGACGAAGTTTTCTCTTCAACCATTGAAAAGCCTGTTTGTGATGCTGTGCTGAAAAAAGATTACGATGCGCAGGGCAGTATTCTTTCATCGGAATCGCCCAATTTCAGGTTCTCCTTTTTTCTTTCAGATAAAGAGCTTTGTCTGATTGCAGAAAGAGATGGATTTGAAATATCAAGCGTAAAACAATTGTACTTTCCTGAAACAGAGTGTGTTGATTACTTGTATCTTCAGGCGGCTGACGGGGAAAAAATCTGGTTAAAGGGTTTTGATTTTTTAAGCCGCGGCCAGCGTCTGGGTTTTTTCAGGGAAGGTTCCATACAATTCAGGGTTGAAAAAGAATATGGAGGATTTCAGATAGTTGGAAATGGATTTGGCCACCTCTGTGGCATGAGCCAGTATAGTGCACAGGCTCTTGCCCAAAAGGGGTGGACATACATGGAAATACTGGATTTCTATTATCCGGAGTATACGCTCCGCAAAACAGGCGATTTATAAAGGGGGAAATGAAAAAATGAAAGCAAAAACTGTGATTATCTGTTCAGCAATTGGACTTCTGCTCCTGTTCCTGTTTTCACTGGGCCTGGGTGCCCTGGATATAGTGAACACGTGGTTTCAAAAATTATTGACCATACTGGTTTTGTTTGTCCCGTTTTTCTTTTTTTCAGGGATCTTTCCGGCCTTGTTTATGCTCAAATCCGCGCACAAACCATCATTCCAGCATGTTTATATTTTTTCTTTGGCAATCTATGTGCACGATATCTGGATATGCTTTCTGCTGTTTCCCATGAAGATGTTTAATTTGCCCTATGGTTTGGCACAGGCACTCTTTGTTCTCTCAATCATTGTGACATTACCGCTTGTGATTTTACATACGATATTTTTCCATAAAGTCGGCTTTTTCTATACAAACACTTTGTCAGCGCTTTTTGCCTGGATACATCTGAGTGCACAGCGCCAAAAGGAAAAGCATGACGCTTGTAAAAGCCAGGAAGAGGCAAAAAGCAGGAGTTCTATTAATCTTGCAGATAAAATGAAATCCCTGGGCAAAAAAATACTTACAGGCTTTTCCGGATTTGGTGCATGGACAAAAAAGGTCATTGCAAGCCTTGCGCAGAAAAAAAAGACAGTCTTCAGGGCCGCTTTGATCGCAGGTTGCGCCATTCTCCTCCTGATCCTTGTGTTTGCCGGGATTGAAATATACAAAGAGTATTTCCTCGCCAGAATAGAAACAATCATGCCGGTTGGACTGACAGAAACGCGGACTGTGATAGAAATCCAGTACAAGTCGGACATAGCGTTTGTGAATCCTGAAGCTCCGGGTGAAATCCTGGAGCTTTCGCCGCATATTAATGGAGTATACTCCATACGCGGAAGGACGCTCGTCTTTACTCCGGACGCCCAGCTTCCGGTTTCAGCGCGCTACAAGGTCAGAATGAACACAGGTCTGCTTGCCGCAACAGGGAAGACTGGAGTCGAGGGAAGGGATTTCGAGTTCAACACCCGGCTCATGGAAGTCACATCTGTGGCGTACTTTTTCAATGTCAACGAGTTGACCGAGGTCCCTGAAGAACTTGTAGCCGAGATTTCCTTCAGTCTTCCCGTGGATCAGGTAACGCTCGCGGAACGGATTGTTATCAGGATTGACGGACAGGAATACAACGTCGGGAGGCCGGAGATCTCCGAGCAACCCAATATTGTATACGCCAAGGTCAGTGGATTTGAGCAGGGCGAGAATGACAAAAAGATTGAAGTCATTATCCGTGAGGGGATAAAACCTCTGGCAGGTGTTCTGGCTTTGGAAAAGGATTTTGTCTCTGTAACCGCTCTTGCGGCAAAGATCAGACTGATGGTAGAGTCGGTCAATTCTTATCCTGTGCCAGGGAACACCTATGTGGCGCTTAAGTTCAATCTCCCTGTCAATACTGCATTGGTCCGGGATTATCTTGAGATTACACCCGCCATCCCGTTCCAGATATCCTCGGAATACAGATATGTGGTGCTTGAGGCCGCATTCGAGCCAAACAAGGAATATACAATAATCGCT
>RPPD01000133.1 GCA_003818675.1 Spirochaetaceae bacterium | reverse complement strand
GCCAGGTCCGCCATGAGCTTGGCGGTAATGGGTTCCCTCATGAAGGTGGACGGCTTGTCCTGCCTTGCGTAGGCGAGATAGGGAAGGATGCCTGTTATGCGCTTGGCGCCGTGTTCGCGGAAGGCGCGGATCGCGGCCAGGAACGCCATAAAGTTCTGGTCTATGGACAGACCGCTTGCCGGATTGAAAAGCGACTGGAAGATGAACGCATCCGACCCGTTCACGTGTCCGAGAAGCCGTACACAGGTCTCTGAATCCGCAAAGCGGTGGTCAATGTCCGCAAGATATGCCGGATGGGCATTGCTTCCGGAATCCTTTAACAGCGCCTCGTAGCGTTCCAATGTCCGCCCGGCCAATTGGTGACCGGAGACGCAACTGGCGATGAGCAGGGGACCCCGCGGGGAATGCATCATGCTGGCCTGTTCGCGGGCGTAGAGCTCTGGCGTGATAAAATTGGTTTTTGAAACTTCGGATTGTGGCTTCATGATGGAATCATATCGTGAAATATCCCGTTGGGCAACCAAGGGTGTCCTAAAAGTGCCCAATTCCAGGATGGGGATTTTTTTTCAGCGCCACTTGAGAAATATCGACTCTCCTGTTAGATTAGGGTCAAGAGGCGCATGGAATGAAGCTGGAAAAAAGTACCTATGCTCAATACATGAAGACATTTTCGCCTGACTCGGTGATTTTTCGCGAGGGTGATCCTGGCACAGAGCTCTATATTATAATAGATGGCGAGGTGGAAATCCGCAAAACAACCTCACAACAGACGACAAAGACCCTTATCAAACTCAAGAAAGGCGATATCTTCGGGGAGATGTCGCTTATTGAAGGCAAGCCGCGTTCGGCCACAGCAGTCACTGGAACCCAGGCAAAACTTCTCTGTGTGAATGACGACCTTTTTGAAACCATGCTCAAAAAGAATCCGGATTTCTCCCGCAAGATAATAAGGGTGCTCTCTGAACGCCTGCGCAGGGCAAATATGATCATCAAGAGCGTCATGAGCACCAACAAGCAGAACCAGATACTGGGCGGATTGTACGAGTATGCGCACGAACACGGGACAGCCACCTTCAAGGGTTCGCGCGTGAATGTGAATGAATTTCTGGAATGGGCATCGCAGAAGCTGGGCATCCCGCCTGAGGAATCCAAGGTGCTTGTGGAATCGCTTAAAAAACGCAAGGTCGTAAAACCATCAGCGCTCGGCAACAATGAAATTATTGTAGATCAGCGATAAGGGTGCCTGTGGTGTCCTTATCGTTTTATTTACTTCTCCATTAATTCTGAAAGCTTCCTGAAAGTCCTGTTGATATCATTAATGTCCTGCTCGGTAAAAACCCCTGCAGGTTCATCTGCGAGGTTTTCAAGACTCGCCAGATTGGCTGACAGCGCGGCGTAAAAGCTTTTCTCTGAAATAAACCAGTATGTCCCGGCATTATCACCTGTCAGGGACAGAAATCCCAGGTCCTTTTCATGTTTTTTTCTGCGGCACAAATGCATCAGGTTTTCAAGCATTCCCAACAGCTGTGTCTTGTGATGCGGCATGATCATGTTTTTGTGCCTGGGCCAGTCTGAAAGTATTCCCCGATCCATTTTGATTCGGGGAATGACTTCAAGTATTGTATAGAGCTTCACGCCATGCATGATTTCGTGGTTGTCATAAATCACAGTGCCGTGCAGTTTCTTGTAGTCTGCAGAATGCCATCCGGGAAGCGCGTTTCCGTTTTTGACAGGATACAGTCTTGCTATCTGTTCCCAGGGAAGCTGGACTATCTTCTTGCCCTTGACTCTGATAATCTTGAAAATCTCGTTCCCGATCTTGATCTGGTTTGTAAAATCGCGTGCCTCGCCGCCGCTTATGCCTGAGCCTTCGTAGCCGCGGTGTTTGCGCGCGAGATCCGCCCTCAGGTTGGGATGTATTTTGGACAACCAGGCTTCCTCGATCACTGAGACCGAGCGTGCGTACATCCTTGATGTGCGGACAACCTCGCCTGCGACAATGTACTGCGGCTCCTTTCCATACATTACCGAGCCGGGATGTATCTGTATCTTGGCCGCTGTGATGGAGCGGAAGAGGCTTCTGCCCATGCGCACGCAGACAAACTGGATAAGACCGCGCGCAATCGCACAGAGATAGTCTGCAAGACCCCCGCCGCTTAGCACCGGTACTCCCAGGTTTGAGACTATTTCCTCAAGCTGGGTTTTTACATTTAAAATCTCATCCATGACCTTTTTATCCAGGAAGTGGCTTTCGCAAAACGAATCCTTGTCGCGCGCAGCCGAGTACGTTCGATACATCTTGAGGTATGAGACAAAGTCCCCGAGGGGGTGGCGGAAAAAGTGGTGCGCCTTGCGCGCCTCGATCTCCTGGCCCTGCGGAAGGAGAAATGGCGTGTTGACGGTAAGAAAGGAACTGGCAATGAGGATTTCCTCAATCACGTTTGGGTAACGAAGTATGGCTTCCACTATTATGCGCGAGTGTTTGGGAAGAAGCGGGAATTCGGCCATCATTTTTCCCGTGGCAGAAAGATCGCGGTTAGCGTCAAGCGCGTCCAGCATATACAGCGTGTCCACCGCACTCGAAAGTCCGTGCGGCGGGGGCGGAGAGATGAACTCGAAGTTTTCAAAATCCCTGATTTTTATCTCGGCCATGCGCAATACAACTTCAGACAGATCCGTACGCAGAATTTCCTCTGTTGTATAAAGCGGCCTGTGTTCGTAGTCCTGTTTTGAATACAGCCTGTGGCACTCGCCCGGCCTTGTGCGGCCGGCACGGCCCCGCCTCTGTTTTGCCGCGGCCCTTGAAATCGGCATCTCCACAAGCGATGATGTGAATGTGTGGGGGTTGTAGTAATTGACCTTGGCAAGGCCTGAATCTATGACCAGGGTCACGCCGTCAATTGTTATTGAAGTTTCCGCAATATTTGTGGCGATTATGATCTTGCGCTTTCCGGGATATTCAAGAAATACGCGCTCCTGCTCCTCGCTGGAGAGTCTTGCGTAAAGCGGCAGTATTTCAAGATTTTGCCTGCCGGGCAAAGCCTCTATGGTGCGCGTTGCGTCCTTGATTGGTTTCTCGCCTGAAAGAAATATCAGAATATCGCCTTCCGGTGTCCTCCCTGTGTAGTCTGCGACAATGTCCGCGATCTGAAAGATCATTGCGTCATAATCATTCTCCGGTTTGGGCGGAGTGTAGCGGATATCCACAGGGTACATGGATGTATCTATATTGACGATGGGACAGCCTTCAAAGAAGACCTGGAAGACCTCCGGATTGATTGTGGCCGAGGAGATGATCACCTTGAAGTCAGACCTGCGTTCAAGGATCCGCTTAAGGAGTCCCAGGATAAAGTCAATGTTGAGGCTTCGCTCATGGGCCTCGTCCACCATGATGATGCTGTATTTGGAGAGATCGTAGTCCGCCTTTATCTCCTGCAGCAGGGTGCCGTCTGTCATGATCTTGATTTTTGTGCGCTCATCAGTTATGTCATGGAAGCGCATCTTGTAGCCCACAGTGTCAGGGATTTTTTTCCCGAGCTGCCCCGCGATGTACTCTGTAACCGAGACCGCGGCGATCCTGCGTGGCTGCGTCACGCCTATCATGCCGCTTTTGGCATAACCCGCGTCATACAGAATCTTTGGGATCTGCGTGGTCTTGCCTGATCCCGTGGGGCTTTCCACCACAATGACCTGGTTTGCGGCAAGCGCGTCAAGTATTTTTTCCTTCTGTTTGTAGACTGGAAGTTCGAGGTAGTTCATTCCTGTTTACTTCTGCCTGTCAAACCAGGGATTTTTCCCCGTGGCAGAGATGGGAAAGCCGTATGCCAGCTTGACGTCATTTCCCAGGAGCTTCAGGTTCAGGGCGGCGCGGCCTGCTGAAAATAGAACGCGCGTGTCCACGCGCATGTCAGCGGCAGTGGCAGCGGCAGAGCCTATGGCAATACCCAGGTCTCCTGCGTTGAAGGCGCAGGTGGCGCCCGCCTTTTCGTTTGCCGCACAGTCGGGAAATCCGCAGAAACCGCATCCCGCAAGATCCATGCGCGCCAACTTTGTGCCTATTAGAAGTACAGCGGCGACTTTTTGCAGGGTGGCCGCGTCACGGAGGAATGTGGCTGAGCCCTTTGCATTACCCCAGGCTTCCATTTCTTTTATAAGCGGCTCCATGTCACTGTCCAAAAGCAAAAGTGTGACAATGTAGTCGCGGCCTTTTGCCTTGGGAGCAGTGCGCGCGGCAACTGCCATGCGCCTTGCCGCTTCAAGAAGGCCGTCGGCCTCCAATTGTGTTCCTGTTATCTTCATATTTCAATGCTAAGGTGGTATGGAGATATTGTCAACGGGATAGTGGAAGAATGTGTCCTCTGGTTGCAATATGTCCAAAAAATAGTCTGTTTCTGCAACAAAAAAATATATTATGCGTCGTATTGTGAAAGCCCATAGAAATATTTTTTTGAACGGGATATATTATCCACCGAGGAGGAAAAGAATGTCTATAAAAACATTATTTTTAGGTCTTGCCATTTGTGGGATTCTGTTTGCCCTGACAGGTTGTTCCACAGAAGCAGAAGGGACTGAGCATTTCCTGACAGGGATAGTATATGATTATTACAGTGCAGTTGGTGTCCAGAATGCAACAGTCACTTTTGGCGATACCACTGTTTTGACTGGTGTAGACGGCAGATTCAGCATTTCTCTTGGTGCCAGCGGCGGTCTGGCAAGCGGCGATTTCACAATCCACAAGAGCGGTTATTATCCATATTTCTATGACAATAGCTCTGTGGATTCAAGCGGTGATTGTGAAATATCCTATCCGCTGTTTCGCAGTTCTGGATATGTGGATAAAACTTTATCCGGCCATATCTATTACCATGACGGCAGTACAGAACTGTCCGCTGGCACAAGTTATTCCATCAGCATAAGGAATGAACGCGGGCAGGAAATTGACTTTGAGTCCGGGGGATATCCCGGGCCTGAAGGCTATTCCATGCTGACCCAGGTGCAGGGGCAAAACTGCATCATATACGTGAAAATCAAGAACGCGGACAATGACTGCACTCATTTCTGCATGGCATTAGATAATGATCTGAGTGTTGCGGCGCCGGAAATAGATTTTGTTCTTGGAGATCCCGCGGAGGATGTGCTGATTACTGACCTGACTGTAAATGCCGACAATTTTGGCGCGTCATATTATGGCGCAATGGCGTATTTTTCCCAGAACAGACTCTTGCCGGTTATCAGGAAGGAAAGCGGATTTTATCCTGATCTAGAGCTTGATTTCAGTGTGTCCTCTTCAAATACCGTGGATATTGTGGATCTGTTTCCAGGTTCCCAATTATACATGATTCAGGTTGGAAAATCGACAGCCACAGGACATGAAAACCAGTTGATGAGCACCGGTTTGATAAACACCCCAACTTCAAGCTCATCCATCAACCTTCCGGCCCTTGTTGAAAACGGACCTGCGGAGATACCGGACCAGACTACAATATCCTACCTGGCCGGAACAGTAAGAGTTGACGCGGTGGATTTGGCCAATCTGTATATATTTGTTTTTGTTGATGAGGGAACAGGTCTCGATATTTGTACAGTCACTTCAACTGAAAATTCCATTTCTTTGCCCGCATGGCTTCGAACCATGCTTGCCGGCAAGACAGTTACTATAAAGGCAGCTGTCGCAAGCCAGACCAATTATATGCGCATTGAAAAATTCAATTACATGATAATGTACGGATTTTATGCCATGCCAGGCCATATTGAGTCTGGTGTTTCCGGAAGTTATGAAAAAGTGAACGTTGTTATTCCGTAAGGTATAGTGTTTTTATATAAAGATAAGGAGGAAAATAATGTCCAAAAAAACAGTATTATTATGTCTATCCATTTGTGCAATTCTGCTTGCTCTGACTGGATGCGCAGTTGAAACTACTGAGCATTTTTTTACAGGCACAGTATTTAATTCAGATTCCGGCGCACCGGTCCAGGGTTATACTGTAGGCTTTGGCGCTGTCTCTGCAACAACAGGCGCGGACGGCAGATTCAGCATATCGCTGGGTAAAGGTGGCGGCAGCGTAAGCGGAGCTTTCTACTGGTACAAAACCGGGTATCGCCCGTTTTTCATGAACCTTATGACGGCATCGTCGAGCCATGATATTGATGTCATATTATATGCGTCAACAATTGCAGATTCGGGCACTTATCCAACAAAGGCATTCACGGGCGAGATTTTTTATAACGGTGGGGCTGAATTGGAGAATGGGAAAACCTTCTCTATCACAATTTTATCTGAATCAGGCGCTTACCTTGATGAACTGTTTAACAGTACATATAATAACGAATTTTCAATGGATACATTTGTTCTGGCGGATAATGCCATTATTGTTGTTGAGGTGGAGGACAGCAGCTCAAATATAACGCACATGGCAATTGTCTACAACCAGGATATGAGCGTGGCTGAGCCGAGCGCCACTATCACCCTCCGGGATCCGGCAGCCGAACCCATGATCACCGGTGTGAATGTAAATGCCGCCGCATTGGGAAATTATGGGATGATAAATTAT
>RPPD01000132.1 GCA_003818675.1 Spirochaetaceae bacterium | reverse complement strand
ACCGCCCTCTGCTACTTTGACGGTTTCAGGACAGAGAAACTTCCGGCCAACCTGCTTCAGGCGCAACGCGACTATTTTGGCGCGCACACCTACGAGCGGCTGGACAAGCCCCGCGGGCAGTTTTTCCACACCAACTGGACAGGACGCGGCGGTAATACTGCTGCAAGCCAGTACGTGGTCTAATTGTTGATATTTTGTATTTGAAAGCCCGGCCGCTATTTGGTCGGGCTTTTTTTTGCGGATGGCCTTTTAATTAAGAGATAAAAAACCACAGATTCACACAGATAAAAAAGAAAAGCAGGAATAAATGGGGGTCCCGAGTGGAACATGTCTCGAATCCATTCCTCGTCTCCTTATCAGTTAATTTTCCTATTCTTCATCTGTGTTGATCTGCGTTCATCCGTGGGTAATTCCTTTTTGTCATCCCGTCTCACACCAATTGTAATCAGCACTACTGCGACAAGCGCCATACAGCTTCCAAAGAGAAACGGAGCGGCGGGAAAAAGTGTGTATAGAATGCCGGCAATTATGCTTGCTGGAAGGAGAAAAATGCCTACAAGAGTATGGTACATGCCAAGGGCAGTACCGCGGCTTTTTTCAGGTGAAAGGTCGGATACAAGCGCCTTTTCAACGCCTTCGGTCATGGCGTAATAAATGCCGTAAAGCGGCCAGAGTACACAGAGCCAAAACGAGTTGTTGGCGGCCAGGAGTACGAAACCAGCATAGACAAGCATATAAAGAGTGTAACCCGCGATCAGCAGTTTTTTTCTCCCGATTTTGTCCGACAGGGAACCAAAAAAAGTACTGAGCAGGGACGATACCAGGTTGAAGACAATATACATGAGTATTGTTGTGGAGAGTGTGAATCCCAGGCCAGCCTCCCGCATAATATCCGCGCTCCGCAGGAGCAGGAACTGGTTTGAGGAATTTCCAATAGTGAATATCACTGTAGCTATCAGAAACAACTTGAGGGTCCTGTCATATGATTTGAGAGACAGCTTTGGAATTGCCTTGCTCTTGTCTGTTGTTGTCACATCTTTTGTGAAAAACAGAAATATGACGCCAAGGAGTGCAGGTATGACCGAGATGAGGAAAATGAAGAAATAGGAATCCGCGATGATAACGGAATCCGTCACAGGGTCTATGAACTGGCGCACCAGAAAATATGCGATGATGGCGCCCAGGGTTGCGCCAGCGAAGTCCATTGCGCGGTGAAATCCAAAGACCTTGCCATGGCTTTTCTTTTCCGATGATTCAGCGATGAGTGCGTCCCGGGGTGCTGTGCGTATACCCTTTCCAACGCGGTCAAAAAACCTCGCTGTCAGGACCATAAACCATCCGGTTCTTGCCAGGAGAAGAAGCAGCTTGGATATCGCGGAGACAGCATACCCTGCGATTGCCGGCAGTTTCCGTTTCTGGAACTTGTCAGAGACATACCCTGAATAAACCTTGAGAAGGCTCGCGGTGGATTCCGCTATTCCTTCAATTATACCTATTACAGGTCCTGCCACGGCAGAAAACATGAAGGTGACAAATGCCTGATAAAGCGGATAGATCATCTCTGAGGAAACGTCTGTGAAAAAAGAGGTGAACCCTGTCAAAAGGACATTTCCGGATATGACTTTTTTTCTCATAATATACTACTCCCTGAATAAAAAAGGCTGTTCCGTGCATGAGTGCGGAACAGCCATGATTACTTGTGCGAAATCGCGGTTATTTTGGCGGCTGCATGGCTTCGAGCAATCCAGGATTATCCTGGAAGAACTTATTCTTGAGGTCCTTGTAGGCATTTGCACCAGAAATAGTGAGCTTGCTCTCAAGTGCCTGGAATTTGTCATATTCAGCCTTGAGCTGGGTGCTGAGCTTCTGAGCTGTTGCTCCTGCTGCCTGGTCCCCTGCCTTGTAGGCTTTGTATGCTGCCAGAAAATCCTTTGCGGGCTGGCGGAGCTTCTCAATGACAGCCTTCGCATCACTTAAGATCTTGAAGTCATCAAGACTTTCCGCTGCCATGAGGGTTTCAGCCTGAACGTACTTTGCGGCAAGATCCGTCCATATCTTCTTGGATTCTTCAGTGGCTGACTCAGCTGAAACGAGAGCATCCTTGTCTTTATTGATAAGTGTGATTAGCTCTTTGGCGCCAGCGATAGCGGCTACATCACCAGACTTTACTTTTTCAGCCTCTGCTTCGAGTTTCTTGAGATTTTCCTCGAGGGGGGCCACAATTTTCTTCCACTCAGGTTCGCAGCTGGTAAACACAAACGCAACGAGTGCGAGAAATGCAAGGAAAATAATTCCTTTTTTCATCGTATCCTCCTTAAAAAAATACTGATATAAATAATAATGGGGATTCCAAGTTCTTTCAATAATAAAAGGAAAAAAAGGAGAATGCAATAGTAGTTAACATTTGTGAAGTATTATTCGCAACTTTTCAGCTACCATTTGACTTTCACGGCAAAATCAGGGATAAAAGTATCTGTAGAAGCTCAGGGAAAACAAAAGACATAATTTTCAAATAACATGAGGTTTCCAAAATGAACAAGGTACTTAAAAAGAAAAAACTGGCAGAAAATGTATACCAGTTTATAGTCTCCGCTCCCCTTATTGCCGGGGAGCGGAAACCAGGCCAGTTTGTAATAGTGCAGGTGGATACCAGTTTCGGGGAGAGGATACCCCTGACCATCGCGGATGCCGATCCAACAGCAGGCACAATAACCCTGATTTTCCAGGTTGTGGGCAAGACAACACACAATCTCGCCTCTATAAACGAGGGGGGCAAGGTTGAGAATATCCTGGGTCCGCTTGGCACACCCACGCATATAGAGAAAGTCGGGACAGTTATATGTGTAGGCGGTGGTATTGGTGTTGCGCCGCTTTACCCGATAGCTCAGGGTTACAAGAACGCAGGAAACAGGGTAATTATTATAATGGGCGCAAGGAACAAGGAACTCCTGATTTTCGAAGAGGAGATGCACAGTATTGCGGATGAACTTATCGTTTGTACAGATGACGGTTCTTACGGCAGAAGGTGCTTTGTCACTGAGCCACTTTTGGAATGGTCAAAAAAAACGCCAAAGCCTGATCTTGCCGTAGCTATTGGCCCTCCTGTAATGATGAAAAACTGCGCTCAAACCACAAAACCCTATGGAATCCACACAATGGTATCTCTTAATACAATAATGGTGGATGGCACAGGGATGTGCGGCGGTTGCCGCGTAACAGTTGGCGGACAGACAAAATTTGTCTGCGTTGACGGTCCGGAGTTTGACGGCCACAAGGTAGATTTTGACAACATGATTCTCAGGCTTGGCGCTTATCGCTCCTTTGAAAAGGAAGCACATGAATGCAGGCTTGACCATGTCGCCAAAAACAAGGACGGGGGAAAAGGCAGATGAGTCACATTCCAAGCGTAAAACTGTTTGAAGAAGCAAAGAAGCTCGCAGTGGATATCAAAACTCGTGAGTCCGAGATTAAAAACAAGGAACGTTCGCAGATTCCCCAGCAGGAAATGCCTGCCCAGGACCCCATTGAGCGGATAGGCAATATGGAAGAGGTCACCTATGGATATTCGGCGGAACAGGCGTATGTGGAGGCCATGCGGTGTCTCCAATGCAAGAACGCTCCATGCATCAAGGGTTGTCCCGTGGGAATAAATATTCCCGCATTTGTCGCCCAAATCACCAAGGGAGACTATCAACGCTCGGTTGGCATCATCAAGGAGTCGAGCCTGCTTCCAGCCATCTGCGGCAGAGTCTGCCCGCAGGAAGTGCAATGTCAGGAGCCCTGTACCCTTGGTAAAATACTTAAGGACAAGAACAAATCAGTCTCAATTGGAAGATTGGAGCGCTTTGTCGCGGATTGGGAAAGACAACAGGGAAAGGTCTCCATTCCTGAAATAAAACCCTCAACAGGTAAAAACATTGCGATTGTGGGTTCGGGTCCAGCTGGCATCACTGTCGCGGCGGATGTCAGGCGTGAAGGCCACAAAGTTGTTATGTTTGAGGCATTCCACAAGCCAGGCGGGGTCATTGTCTACGGAATTCCGGAATTCCGCATGCCAAAGCGGATCGTAGAGGATGAAATGAAAACCCTGGAGAAAATGGGGGTTGAAATCAGGACCAATTTTCTTGTGGGAAGAACCCGCAAGCTCACTGATCTTTTGGAGAAGGATGGATTTGATGCTGTCTTTATTGGCACTGGTGCGGGGCTCCCCCGTTTCATGAACATTGAGGGAGAAAACCTTGTGGGTGTCTTCTCTGCAAACGAGTACCTGACGAGAGCAAATCTGATGAAGGCCTATGAACGGGGAAAAGCGGACACACCCATTTTCCAGGCAAGAAAGGTTGCGGTCCTTGGTGGCGGAAACGTCGCCATGGATTCGGCACGCATGGCAAAGCGTATCGGAGCCCAGAAGGTTTCCATTGTGTATCGCCGCACAGAGGTGGAAATGCCCGCAAGGATAGAAGAGGTGGCTCATGCCAAAGAAGAGGGCATTGAGTTTCATCTTCTCAAAAACGCGCAGAAAATCCTGGGGGACGAGCGCGGATGCGTTAAGGCAATGGAATGCATCAGTTATGAGCTTGGTGAACCAGATGAGTCCGGAAGGCGAAGGCCCGTGGTAATCAAGGGTAGCGAGAGCATCATGGAGGTTGACACAGTAATAATTGCAATTGGCAATGACTCAAATCCCCTGATCAAGCAGACAACGCAGGCTCTTGTAACCAACAAGTGGGGAAACATAATTGTGGACGAGAACTGCAAAACATCAATAGACCGCGTTTACGCTGGCGGCGACATTGTACTCGGAGCCGCAACGGTGATCCTGGCAATGGGACAGGGACGTATTGCCGCGCGGGCGATCAATAACTTGCTTGAAGGAAGAACCTGAATATTTAGAAGGATAAGCTTGCAGAATCAATACGTGTCTCCTATACTTAAAGGAGAAAGGGGCGAAGTATGTCAGATAGTAGAAAAAAAACCGCTGAACAGATCGTGATCTTTTCAACACATCCTGCCCTCTATTATGGTCTGGCCGCTTTCCTTGGCCTGTTTTTCGCGTGCATTCTTCTGTCAATATTCTATCTGGCCGGTGTTCCGCTTGTATTGGAGACCGGGGGCAGTGTAATTCTGGTTTTTTTGCTTTTTATCATTAGTGCGGTCCTTGTCAAGACGGAATTCAAACTGTATGTAAAGAGTGATTTTGAAGGCAAGCCGCCTCTTCAGTTTCTTTTAAATTTCGTAATCGGATGCGCCATCCTTTATTACCTGCTGATTGTGAAACACCTTTTCACAACTATGAGTAACGACATACTTCCCTACCTCACTGCCCCGGTGTTTTCGGCGGTGGGTGCCTGGCTTGTCACAACATTCACTTACATTTTGTTCCTTTCCATTCTCAGGTTATTTGACCGTTTCAGAAAACATTCAATCCTGTTGTTCACTGACTTTATCAAGGAGATGGATCATCGAATTCATGATTTTAAACGATACAAGAATTACTTCTCCCTGATTGTGGTTGGAATATGGGTGACTGAAAAATACAAGGAAAGGTTGCCCAAAATGATTGAATATCCTCTTGTTTTTGAAATTGTCCGCAGGAATATCAGGCGCGGTGATGTTCTGGGAATATCCAAACACGGTGACCGTGTACTGGTACTGTCAGTGCACAATGCCCATGAGAATGCCGGCAAGCACGCACAGCGGATTATCCATACCCTTTCCCAAGACCCTGTTTTGCGACGCATGATTGACATGGCAGCACCAGAATACATGACTGTCATCAAGGAGGGTCATGACGAGTTGGGGAAGGCCCAGGATGTGATTACACAGGCAAATACTGAACTGGATGCCCTTTTTGTTAAACATGATAAAGAGAAGGCCTTGAAGGCTACCTGAAAAGCCTCAGATAACCTGATATAATGACACAGGGCAAAAAAAACAGACTTTTTTTTCTCTTCGGCCTTGCTGATATTACAGTTGGGATATGCGGAATTCTCTTCTGCTTTTTTTCAGGTTTCCTGTCAGAAGGTTTTCGTTTTTTTATACTATTTGGAAGCGAATTCTGGGCATATATTGCACTTCCACTTATGATTTTGGCATGCGGGATAATTATTGTGGCAAATGTTGGAAACAGGAGTGTCTTTTCCACTTTTGTTTCACTGATTTCAGCGATCTACCTTTTCGCGTCCATTTTTTCTACAACCCCGCCTGCTTTTATTGATGCGGTTAAAGTCTCCACACTTACTCTTGATGTCTGCAGGATTTACCTGCCTGTGGCGGGGCTTGTTTTCTTTCTTTTTCAGATATTGGTGAGTTTTTTGAACAGAAAAGGACCTGAAAACTCATCACTGCAGAATACCTAGACACTACGGTTCATGATCGCACTTGATCAAAGAGTGACGAATCCTTGAGGATTTCCTTCAATACTTCCAGATTACTGGCATTGTCCATCATCATGGTTTTAAGTGTGTCAGTGTTGTCTGTAAGGGTCATTTTGAGATGTGATTGTTTCCCAAGAAGCCCTGAAATCTCCTCTAAAGTGCCCTTGAGTGTTAAAAGTGTTGTGTTGATCTGCCTGTTTTCAATGTTCTCATTCTCGAAAATAGTTTTCACGAGAACCATCTCCTGCTCCAGGCGTTTCAGCGCTT
>RPPD01000131.1 GCA_003818675.1 Spirochaetaceae bacterium | reverse complement strand
TACCCTGCAGACAGTGAAGAGGCGGTCAGGGTCTGTATCAGAATCGTCAGGAATGCAAAGGTGCTGTTTTACTGCGTTAAAGACAGTCTGGGCGCCCTTGACATGGCAGGCTGTGCCGATGCAGACCTTGATGCGGTGTCTGCCTGCGGGCGTGAAGCGGAACTGCGGATAAAAGCTTGCGACAGAGATGATGTGGCTTATGCCTATACCGGAAACTTCAGAGATGTGAAGAAGCGCTTCCCGGGGGAGCCAGCGGAATGACTCTGACACGGCATGGAGCACGCTGATAAGTGAGCTTTTGTCTTTTCCATATTTGTCCAGTATCGCATCGACCAGTAGCAGATCGACCGTATGGTCGATCGCAAGGTCAATATCATGCGGTTGTATACTCATGCATTCATCCGAGGTAGAAGATTACCATCCTGGATGAAAAATGTAAATCAGTCCTGGTAGCGCTTGCGGCAGCCGCATTCCCTGCATGTGATGATGAGGACATAATCTTCGGTCACTTCAACATGGATGTTGTCCGTGCCGCATTCCGGGCAGCTTAACAGGAGAGGCATGGAAAGCGGGCCATCATCAATACTTTCGAAAAAGCCGATTTCCTCTTCATCGCCGCGGGTTTTATCTGCAATTTCTGTGGTGTGGTCGAGGTAGAAGGTGTTTTCCCTCTGCCTGGATTTCAGGCTCTCTTTCATGGCATTCTCCTTTCCCATGGACTTTTTATTTTTCATGATATAAATCTAACACCGCAGGAGAGCTTCCTGCCATGTGCCTTTTGGCATGATTGAATTTTAGCGGCTAAAACAGAATAAAGACTTGTTTCCGCGGAAATATATCCTGTTTCCGGCTATTGCGGGAGTGGTGGAAACAGGTTCTCCTGCGGGATTGGATGCGATCCTGGAAAAGACCCGTGAAAGCGATATGATATGGCAGATACCTTCTTTGTCCATGAGATAGACCCTGTCCTTTGCCGTCACCGGTGATGAGTAAAATCCGTCTGTAAAGTCTTCCCTCCACAGAACTTCACCGGATCTGGCATCAAGGCAGGTGACAACTCCGCCTGAGGATGAGAGTATAACCACGCCAACTGCGGCGAGAGGGCTTGCGACATCAGGAAGGTCGTCCCAGTATTCCCATACAAGTTCGCCGGTTTTTTCATTAAACGCGCCAAAAGTTGAGGAATCGTTTCCTTCAAAGAACAAACCGTCTGCGTAGGCAGGCGACGAGCCGATCTCTCCCGTGAGGATGTCCGTGCTCCAGAGTTCCGCTCCTGTTGCAGGGTCATGGAGGCTGACAATCGGATTGGCGGCCAGAATGAGCGCTGGCTTCCCATTCCGCAAACCAAGTGCGGGGCTTGCCCAGGACGAGAGGACGTTTCGCGGTTTTTCCCAGACAGTCTGGCCTGAGAAAATATTTTTGGCCAAAATCCTCGGACCTGATTTCTGATCAAACTGCACTATTACTGTCTTTCCCCAAACCAAAGGCGATGAGGCAAATCCATAATTCAACTGTGGTGTGCCCAGGTTTTCCACCCAGAGTTTTTTCCCGTCAAGGTCCACGGCCACAAGATCGCCGTTGGCGAACAGCGCCACAACGCCGCCATTGTTCCCGGCGGTCTGTGCGCATACCGCAACAGTGGGCGCGGCAAATCCCGTCTGGTCTTCCACTTCCACTGTTGCTCCGATTGCAGGCATCTCGTATGCCCAGAGGAGCTTTCCTGTCAGGGCATCAAAGCAGTATATGCCCAGGTCCTTTCGCGTTGCACCGCTTACAAACACTTTGTTACCTGTGACAACTGGAGAGTTGTAACCTGGCTTGGGTATGGTTTGCTTCCAGGCAAGATTTTTGCCGGATACTCCATCCCATGTAACCGGCGGATCAGCGTCAGCGCCTGCAATGCCCCTGCCAAGCGGGCCGCGGAATCCTGGCCATGAGCTGAAATATTGGGTTCCAAAAACGGTGGAAAAAACAGATTCAATATCTGCACTTGCATCATCTGGTACAGGTGTCTCTGCTACCGCACTGTCTGTGACTATGGCTGTTTCCTGTTTTTGAATGTCCGGATTGCCGGCACCGCCAAGGATGGAGATGATAAATAACGTGAGGCCCGCGGCTGCGCACAATCCTCCGGAAACCATGACGCTCTTTCTGGACACCAGGTTTGAGAGGAAAATGTTTTCCCGCGCACGGTTTTTAGGCGAGGCGGGCTGTATTTGCATTAAAAGGCTGCGGGTGAGAAATGAAACAGCCATGACCGCCACGCCGGTGAAAATCAGGATGCCTCCGGTTTTCACCTGCTCCTGGCTTGTGAAAAATGCCTTGCGGGCAAGAAAATCAAGCGCCCTGATCTGTTCCCTGATGTTTTGGTCTTCCGGGTTGTCACGCAGTTTTGCATCAAGTGTTGCAAGTGCCGGACTATCCAGCGGATCTTGAAGGGTGAGCTGGATATATGTGGCCATGACCAGAATGCACATCACCGCAGTGAAGAGAAACGCGATTAAGCTGATCCCCTCAAGCGAGTATATGACAATATCCGTGATTGCAGATTTATTCTTTTCTGCTGTCATTTACTGTAATCCTTGCTCCTGCGCTCGTGTTCCTTGGGACAGTATTCAATGCACCTGCCGCAGGAGACACATGCGCCCCTGTCTGGAATGTACTCGCGGTTTTTGCGTGGGATTGAAAGTCCAATTATAAGAAGTCCCGCAACCAGCCCTGCAAAGCCGCCGGCAATGGGACTTCCCATTGCAAGCACCGCTTTGGTTTTGTCTGCGCTTGCTTCTAATGTTTCAATCTGCATTCCAGTCTCCTCAAAAAACTGCGCATCCAGGGATCGTTGTCCGTTTTCCGGAAGCGGCTTTGCAAGCTCTCCGGCAATTTGTACATCCCTGCCTGTATTTTCCAGAAAACCCGGCAACAGGAGTCCTGTGCCTGCACCCAAAACAATTGCAAGCGGCAAAATGGCAAATGCAAAAAGGAGGCGTTTTCTTACAGCCCGCGGTTTTTCCAAAAGAACAGCTTCTGTGGCAGGTATGATTGCGTTAAAAGGACAGCTGTTTTCGCAGAGCCTGCAATTTACGCATTCCTTTGGAGCGATTGAAATATGCAGGAAACTCACGCGAGACAAAAGGCCGAGAATGGCACCGTAGGGACAGAGAAACCGGCAATAGGGCCTGGCGACAAACACGCCAATCAATAGCAGTGCCCCACCCCAGATCAGGTTGGGCAGGCGGCTGCCGAACCTGAAAATCTCTACAAATGGATCAAATTTACATACAAGAAAACCCAGGTTGGAAACCACGGCGAGCACGGCAATGCTTAGGTAAACCCACGGGATGAGTGAGAGAGCTTTGTCCAGGAAGCGGGGGATTTTTATGGGTTTTAAGGCCACGATGTCCTGAATTGCACCCAGCGGGCAGACGCCTGCACAGAAGGTGCGGCCTGTAAATAGCGCTGCCAATAGCGGGAGAAGGAAAAAGCCCGCGACAAAAAGCGGAATTGAGTAGCCGGGATCCGAAAGCGAGAGGACCACGTTCTGGATAGAGCCTATGGGGCAGATGCAGCCCTGGCGCACAAAACCAAAATAGACAAGGCTAATAAAAGAGCATAACGTGATAGCGTTTCGCGAACGAAGTTTTAAAGCACAAATGGAGACAACTGTGAGCATGACTGCCAACAGTCCGAGGTCAATATATTCAAACCATGTTCCCGCGGCATCCGGGACCTGAAGTGACGGGATCTCGTAATCAGATTTGAACTCCGGTCTTGGAAAACGGTCCTGGGCAGCTATCGGAACAGCGGATAAAAAAAGCACGAGGCCTGCGACAGCTACGGAATGCCTCATCTGGAGAGCCTCGCTCCGCCCTTTAAAAGATAGGCATTGTCTGCAGGAACACGCGTAAAGGCTTTTGATGGACAATTGACTGCGATGGAGCACTCATTGCAGTTTGTGCATATGTCCTGCATTACTTGAAGGAAGAGGGAACCGTTGCCGAAGCTCTGGCAGCCCTTCACGCACTTGCCGCAGCCAATGCACAGATCCTTGTTGATGGTGTACTGGTAATAAGGGTCCTCTATAAATGTTCGTTTGATGGCGCTTGTGGGGCATAGCCTGTTTTCCGCGGCTGTGTCAAGCGAGAGGGCATTGGTTTTAAAGTACCCGCTGCACAGGTCGCAGTAGCCGCAGACTGCGAAGGCGTGCACGCACTTGACTGCAGAGGGCAGCAGTACGCAGTTGGTCTGGCAGCGGCCGCATTGGATGCACTTGTCAGGATCAATCTGCCAGCGAAGGTTTTCTCCCCTGCCGTGCAGCCCCGCTCCCAGGGCAGCAGCACCTGCCCCGGCGGCAAAAACAGTGCGCAGTCCCTTGATGAGAAATGATCGCCGCGTGATGAGAGGTTCTTTTTTTCGGGACATCAGCCCTTCCTCCCGGCAGTTCTGTAGGACAGTGCTTCAGGATATCCGCACAAATTGACTCTGCCGCAGTTCCTGCAGATCCAGCTGCCTGTACAGGCTTTTTCTTTTACTGCTTGTGTAAATGAAGATTTCCTGAATATGGAAAAACCAAGCAGGCCGAGTCCAGCTGCAGCGGCAATCTGGCCCAGGGTTTTAAGAAAGCTGCGCCGCGAAGAATCAGGGTGGGATATATGTTTCCGCGGCGAGTTTTCCAGGTTCCTGCTCATTTTTCCACTGCCTCTTTTATAACAAAGAATCGCACTGATTTCATGAATGGATCAAGAATGAGTATCTCACCCTGAGATGAGACTGCAATTTCAGGTGTGGAAACTGTCTCGTGAAACGAAGAGCTGTTTGCCACCAGTGATTTAAATTCACCCTTTTCGTCATAGATTTTCAGGCGCCGAACTCCCTTTTCAAATGTTATAAAGGATCCGTCATCCATGACAGCGATGTGAACCGGGTTGCAACAGCCCATGAATCCTGCAAGTGCGGTGGCAGCAAAGCCGAATTGCCAGAGTTTGTTCCCGGAATAATCCATTAACAGCACGCGGTGCCTGCCAGGGTCAACCACGGCCAGTTTGTTTCCCGCAACAATTGCCAAATCAAACGCCGTCCCTGGCAGAAGAAAGGGGCCTTTGTCTGTCTCGCGGATGAAGCGGAGAAGTCTTCCGCCAGTGTCAAAAACCACAACCTGTTTTTCTCCAGCGTCGGCCACGAATACATGATCCTTGTCAGCGGCGATTGAGCTTATGATTGATTTCTCGCCAAGGCTCGTCCACTCCTCTGTCTTTTTCAGGACAAGAGAGAGGACTTCAACATGGTCGCCCATTCCAAGATATATTGTCCTGTTGTCTCCGGCAGCTATACATTCTGCCAGGGAGGGAAGTGAAATTGTATCTGCGAGTTTTTTTTCACTGGAGAAAACAAGAAGTGAGGTGTCTGTTGTAACCGCAAATCCGCCATTGGGAAAACATGCAATTCCGCCAAAATTATTGCCAGGCAAGGGCACAGGAGTATCTTCTCGAAATTCACCCAATTTCCCGCCAAACAGCATTGATTGTTCCTTGCTGCCACTGTTTGAAATCTCCTGGATTGCCGAAGGAAACAGAACAGTTTTCAGGATCAAGAGCATGAAAACAAGGAATCCAGCGCCTGTTGCTGCAAGAAGCATGCCCCTGATGGTGCTTCCATTTATATTTAAGCCCATGATGTACGGTACTCCAGAAAAAATTATGTTAGCGCGAGTATAACATGGAAGCCGGGGAATATGGAAGTATTGAGTTCCGTTGTACTCCAGCCGGGCATCTTGACACTTCCTTTCAAATATGGATTTAATCTCAGGTAAACCCGCATACTATTTTTGCTCGCAAAAAAGTCTTGTGCGGTTTATCATTTATCTGCGGAGTGTTTTTTCATGAATATCGCCATTTTCCTGGACTGTTTTTATCCCATGAAAAACGGTGTGATCACATCGGCCATGCAGCTCAAGGAGGGTCTGGATAAAAAGGGCCATCACGTCGTGATTGTATCGCTCCGCGTCCCGGGATACAGGGAGCGCCATCCGGACATCATGCTATTTCCAATGATCCCGATGGACTTCGGTTCTAAACAGAGCTTTGGACCCGCAATCATTTCCCCCGGAAGGCTTTTGAAATTTCTGAGGAAACACAAAATTGACATTATACATTCGCACACGGAGTTCACGCTCGGTTACGCGTCATTGTTTGCGGCCAAAGCCCTGAAAGTGCCGCGTGTCGTGACTTCGCATACGCTCTGGTCGGATTATTCCAATTACAACATTCTGTTGCGCTATAAGGTGATACTGTACAATTTCATGCGCATATATTACTGCGGTATCAGGGCAATCATAGCACCATCTGTAAAATCCAAGCGTTTCAATGACATCCTGGTGCCAAAGATTCCCAAATACATAGTTCCCAATGGAATTGACGTTTTCTCATTCAAGGGAAAGCCAGTCCCTGATGCGCAAAAAGCGGAGCGCATGAGCAGGTTGGGGATCCTGCCTGATGATGACGTTCTCATTTTTGTAGGCAGGATCGGACCAGAAAAGCGCGTGATGAAAATGCTTAAGGCCTTTGCGCCGCTTATGCGCAAGCGCAAGAACCTCAAGCTCATGTTTGTGGGAGATGGTCCTGACAGGGGAAACCTGGTTGCCCTGGCTGCCC
>RPPD01000130.1 GCA_003818675.1 Spirochaetaceae bacterium | reverse complement strand
GGTCAATTCTTGCTCCAGTAGCTCAGCAGGATAGAGCAACGGTTTCCTAAACCGTAGGTCGGACGTTCGAGTCGTCTCTGGGGCATTCTTTTTTACAAAAGCTTCCAGCCTTCACACAGTTTTAACAAGCTTGTAGATAAACAATTCCAGCAGTATCAGATGTGTTGCCTGGGAAAACGTGCGAAAATTGACGTCATATTGGGCGATCAACCGAATTATTTTGAAGATTGCATCAGTGGAATAATTTCTCTGCCCCTCAATAAACGCCTTCTGCCGCCGCTTGCTCTTTATTTTCAGGCGCCCAAAAGCATCATCATATCCGCATCCATCCTTTGCCAGAATCTGCAGATTAAGAAGTGTACGAAACTGCCATAACAGCCCATTTATTATCCGAAGGTGATCCTCTCCCTGTGACAGCAGTATTTTGTGACAGATTTCCACGGCATGGCCGAATTCCCTGCCCACCAGAACAGTGAAGAGAGTGTAGATGTTCTCTTCCTTGCCATGATACAGAAAATTTTCAATGTCCACATATTGTATTTCCCTGTCACCCGGGAAAAAAAAGTCGAGCCGCTCACATATCGCTTGAACTTCACGGGTGTTATTTTCAACCACATCCATGATCAGAAGAACGGCGTCCTCATCAATACTGCGTCCCGTTTTCTTGCAATAATTGAGAATAAAGCCCTTCTTCTGGTGCTCGAGCAATTCCCAGAATATTTTTTTATTGGCCGGATTAATTGCGCGTTCAATCTGGATATCAGGCGATGAAGTCTCGTCAGAGCAGAGGATCAGAGTGGAACACGAACCTGGATTGCGGCAATATTCCGCCAAATCCTTCAAATCTGTCTTGCCCATACGCTCCAGATTTGAAATGATGACAACCTTGTGATCTGCGAAAAGCAGCTTATTCTGCAGCAGTTGAATTACATCTGTGCTCTTTGTCTCAAAACCATAATATTTATATACTTCAGGCTTCCCGCCATGCTTTTGCTCCAATTTTTTTATGAGATCTGCTATTACATTGTCTTTCTCGCCCGTTTCCGGCCCGAGAAACAGATAACATGACTGGTTACTCATATTTTCGGATTATGCAGGCCAGCCGTCCGAGTATTTTGATCTCCTGTGAATAGATGGGCGGATAGGATTTGTTCTCTGATTTGAGCATCACCCGGTTTTTTTCTTTAAAAAAGCGCTTTAAAGTCACAGCATCATCCAAAACAGCCACGACAATGTCTCCATTGTCCGCGATGTTGCGGTGATTGATGATTGCAATATCGCCGTCCATGATCCCGGCCTCCTGCATGCTGTCCCCGCGCATATTAAGCGCGAAATGCTTTCCCTTTCGCAGAAGCTGTGTAGGTACTCCTACCATTCCCTCAAAGTTCTCAGCGGCAAAAAGCGGTTTTCCAGCGGCAACTGAACCAAGAAGCGGCACCCTTGTTATGTTGGCCTCTGGTTCATGCTCCACGATCTCTATGGCGCGTGACCTGTTTCCTGTACACTTGATATACTGCTTTTTTTCCAGCGCCTTGATATGGTCATAACTGCCCTTGACCGATATCTTGAATTTTTCCGCGACTTCCCTGATTGTAGGAGGATATTTGTTTGAACCTATGAACTGGCGTATAAAGTCAAGGACATCCCTCTGCCGCTTGGTCAATCCCTTCATTTATCCCTCTCGATTTTAATCCCGTACTTCTTTATCTTGTTGTGCAGGTTGCTGGGATACAAGCCCAGCGACTCGGCTGCCTTAGAGATATTATAATCATTTTCACGCAGTTTGATAAGTATAAATTCTTTCTCAAAAGACTCCTTAGCCTGGCCAAGGTTCAGGTCATCATACTTGGCCAGGGTTTCAGATGAATCTTTCTGAGTAACCGCGCCCAAGTACTGTTTTACCGCCGCCTCGGAAATTACCTCCTCGTCAGTCATGACGTTGATGCGCTCCATGAAATTTTTGAGCTCGCGGATGTTGCCGGGCCACCGGTAGTCATAAAGCATTTGCATTCCCTCTTCGGAAAACCGCTTTGAGACGGTCGCGTTCGGGGCGCGGTGTTTTTTCATAAAATAGTCAACCAGAAGCGGCAGATCATCCTTGCGCTCCCGCAGTGGAGGCACATGTATTGGAATCACATTCAGCCTGAAAAACAAATCCTCCCGGAACCTGCCCGCCCTGACTTCTTTTTCTATCTCCTTGTTTGTGGCGGCTATAATGCGCACATCCACCTCGATTTTTTCCTCGCCACCCACACGCTCAAAGGTCAGTTCCTGTGTTACACGCAACACCTTGGCCTGGGCGCTCTGTGAGAGATCTGCAACTTCGTCCATGAAAATGCTCCCGCGATGCGCGAGCTCAAAGCGGCCTTTTCGCTGGGAAAATGCGTTTGTAAACGCGCCTTTCTCGTGTCCAAAAAGCTCACTCTCAATCAAGGTGTCAGGAATGGCGGCGCAGTTGACCTCTACAAAGGGGGCCTGGGCGCGCTTGCTCTTCAGATGAATCGCTCGTGCAACCAATTCCTTGCCAGTGCCGTTCTCTCCCAGAATTAGAATGCGGGCATCTGATGAAGCGCTCTGATCTATCAAAGCCTTGACCTTCTGAATGCCTTCGCATTCACCTATCATGGTGTCATCCAGAAACAGGGAGTTCTTGAGGTTCCTGTTTTCCTTGCGCAGACCCTCCAGCGCAAGTGCGTTCCTTACAACAGTGATGGTCCGCTCGAGCGACAGGGGTTTTTCCAGAAAATCAAAAGCGCCTATCTTCACAGCCTTGACGGCCAGATCAATGTTCGCGTGTCCGGATATGATAATGACTTCTATGTCTGGAAAATCTTCCTTGATTCTTTTTAAAACATCCATGCCACCCATATTGGGAAGCCAGACATCAAGGATTACCAGATCCACTGGATTTGTCTCAAGCATGGAGAGTCCCTTAAAGCCGTCCTCCGCGGAAAGAACATCATATCCCTCATCTGAAAGAACATCGCTTAATACAGAGCGGATTCCCTGTTCATCATCTATGATTAGCACTCGCGGCATCTAAAGTGTCTCCATGGGCAGATCGATAAAAAATGCGGTTCCGGAATCTTTTCTGGATTCAAACCAGATGTTTCCGTCATGATCAAAAACAATACGTTCAACGATGGAAAGCCCGAGTCCCGTCCCGCCCTTCTTGGTTGTGAAGTACGGATTGAAAATGTGCGGCTGTACGTTTTCATCAATTCCAGTTCCCGTGTCTCGGACTTCAATTCTACAGTAGTTTGTTTTTTCCTTTTTGACAAGATCCGCCCTCACCTGGAGCTTCCCGCCATCAGGCATGGCATGCAGTGCGTTCATGAACAGATTGGCAAACACCTGCCTGAACTGGTTCCGGTCTATCATGAGTAAAATCTTTCCATCAACCCCCTCTGAAGAGAACTCCACCTGGTGTCCCATCTCCGCGTAGGCGGATATTACCTCGTCCACAAGCGCTTTCAAATTGACTTGTTCACGTGACGGGTCCGGAAGCTTGGCGAAATCATTAAACTCGCGCAGAAGCTTATCTAGGCTGTTAACCTCTGTGATTATGGCCTGTACGGAATTGTCTATGATCATGTTCATGGAATCAGTTCCTGTTTCCGCTTCCCGCAATTCATTATATTTTTTCCGGATTCTCTCTGCGGCAAGGCGGATTGGAGTCAGGGGATTTTTGATCTCGTGCGCGAGCCGCTGGGCAATTTCCTGCCAAGCCGCAATTTTTTCCGACTTCTGCAACTTCTTCTTTGAAGAGTCAAGTTCACCCACCATGAGGTTGAAGGAATCAATTAAGTTTCCGAGCTCGTCGTTGGAACGGGTAAGAATTCTGATGGACATGTCGCCCTGGGCCACTCTCCTGGTAGCCTCCTCAAGATGTATTATGGGTCTTACCACCTCTTCTGAAAGGTAAAAACTGATTATTATAGACAGGAGAAGAATTGGAATAGAAAAGAAGAAATAAAGCACGATGATAAAGGTCTTCAAAGTGGCACTCTGGCGCAACTCCTCGAAAAAATCCTTCGACTGTGCCAATTGCTTTGCCTTGTCATTAAAACTCTTGGGAATAGCAATACCAAATATCAGATATGACGTGCGTGAAGGGGTACGAGCAATGTAGAGATAGCGTAACAGCGTTACATTGACATCAACACGGTCAATTTTTGGAAGCATCCCCTGCTGCACATCCTGGGAAAGAAGCATCCTGACCTGACCCTCACGACTGCCCAGGAAGTTCAGTTCATTGCCGTTTCTGTCCAATACCTGAAGGAAATGAATTTCCGGATTTATGCTTTTTACAGACTCCCAGATTTTTTCCGGATTGTAGTCAACCATTTGCAGAATGCGCGGCAATATCGGGCTCGAGCCAAAGGTCTTGAGATTGTTCACCTTTCCTTCATAAAAATCAATGGCAAGTTTCCACGCGTCGTCTATCTGACCTATGATCTCCGAGTTTATCACCGAGTTGAGAAAGCTTGTCGAGAGCGCAGACTGCGGCAGGGCAGAAAGAAGCGCTACAAATGAAAAAAACATTATCAGGCGTATCTTATACCTTGACCCCGGCTTTTTCTGTGTGCGCTCTCGAAAAAGCCGGAGCATATTATAGACTACAAAACCCAAAAGCAGGACTGGAAACGCAATAAGTGCAACAAGAGCAAGGGTATTAGAGTCATTCTGTTCACTCGTAATATTGAGAAGTACCTGCTGGAAAAAGAAAAGAATAACAGCGGTAAGCAGCAGATAAAGCAACACCAGGACAAGGAGGAATACCGATGTGGAGCCGTTTGAAGATCTCATTTTTTATTCCGCTTCCCGTTCCTGTCAGGCAAAAAACGGTTAATCTTCCTCAAATTTATTTTCAAATAGCCTGGCGATGGCCTCTACTGCTTCTGCCTCGTCACTGCCCTCAGCAACAATATTGATTTTTGTGTTACAGACCGCGCCCAGTGTGATAACACCCATTATGGACTTGCCATTCACGCGTTCCGAATTTTTCTCAAGATAGATCGAAGACTTGAACCCCCCGGCTGTCTTGACCAGAAGAGCCGCTGGCCGCGCGTGAATACCCGCCTTGTTCAATACGGTAACTGTTTTTTCCTTCATACTGTCCAATCTGTCTTTTAATGGTTTTCAAAGTAACTCGAGCGGGCACGCTCTGTTTCAATCCAGTTCATGATACTGCGGTTGAACTCCTTGGCTGAATGATAACCGAGCTTTTTCAACCGTTCGTTCATGGCACCCGTCTCTATAATAATCGGAATATTCCTTCCGGGCTTCACCGGGATATTGAGGTAAGGCACATTGACGCCCAGAATGTCAATTGTGCTGTCTTCCATGCCGATCCTGTCGTATTCCTTGCTCGCATCCCATTCCTCAAGCTGAACCACGAGCTGGATCTGTTTGTTATCGCGGATAGCGCCAACGCCAAACAAATGTGTTACATTTATGATGCCCAGTCCCCTTATTTCCATATGGTGGCTCGCGATTATATTAACACCCTTACCCATAAGGAAATTTCCGCCAACACATTTGACTTCGACGGCATCATCCGCCACAAGTCTGTGTCCGCGCTCAATCAGTTCCAGAGCCATCTCGCTTTTTCCTACTCCGCTCTCTCCCATTATCAGTACCCCGATACCAAAAACCTCCACCAGTACTCCGTGGATGTTTTTCTTGGGTGAGAAAATATTGCTCAGGGCGCGCATGACACGAGTGGAAAACTCCGAAGATGATAGATTTGTCTGGAGCAGCGGGCATCCCTTTTCCTCTGCTGATACAAAAAATGAATGGGTTGGTTCAAGTTTGTGTGTGAAAACACAACAAGGTACTTCGTATTCAAATAGCTTCTTTATTGGATCTACATTGTTTTCTTTTTCCAGCTTTTGCAGATAGGAGTTCTCGCCACGGCCAAAAATCTGGAGCCGCTGTTCCGCGAAATTGTCAAAAAAGCCGCTCAGGGCAAGACCTGGACGGTTGAGTTCTGGTACCTTAATTTCCCGGACCAGACCTGGCCGTCCCCCTATGCACTTTAATTCAAGCGCATCATGCTCCTTCAAGTCAAGCTGCAGAAGATCCAGTACTGTAAATTTTTCCATCACTTTATCCCATCAGGGGAGCATCACCCCTTGTGCTCCTTGATTTTTTCCTTTTCCTTGCTCACCCTTGTCTCAAGCTTGTCTATGAGACTATCGATTGCCTTGTATACATCATGATCATCGGCATGCATGAAAAACTGGTGACCCCAGCGGAAATGGATATTCGTTTCCACCTTGTATCCGCTCTTTTCCTTTATTATCACGAAATGCAAATCCACGATTTCTTCCTCTGCAAAGGACAGCCGCTGGATTTTCTTGTCAATATAATTCTTTTCATTCTCGCCGATTTCGTGGTGCACGCCCCTGATTTCGATCTTCATGTGTACATCCCTCCTATTGTTTTCTGTCAAAAGAGGAAAAAATACCAAGTTCCTTCCGGTACTTTGCGATTGTGCGTCGCGCGATTTTTATTCCCCTGTTTGCCAGTATTTAGACTATTTTGTTATCTGAAAGGTTCTTCGGTTCCCTTTCAATTATTTCTTTCACTATCTGCTTCACGCCCTCCTTTGAAAAACGTGATCCCTGCGATCCAGATCCGGAAAT
>RPPD01000129.1 GCA_003818675.1 Spirochaetaceae bacterium | reverse complement strand
GAACGCGGCTCTTGCTTCTGCAGCGGCATTTACAGTACTTCAAACAGTATCGAAAAGAGCAATGAAAAATGGACTGCAATCAGCAAAGCTTCCGGGGCGCATGGAAGTGTTGAGGCGCAGGCCGCTTGTGATTGCTGATGGCGCCCACACTCCTGAATCAATCAAGACAGTAATAAAAACAGTTGATGCAATCTGCAGCAGGCCGCGTATTCTTGTATTCGCTTCTGTATCTGGAAAGAAATTCAGGGAGATGGCAGATCTGCTTTCACCAGGCTTTGATCATGTGATCATATCAACGCCAGGGCTTTTCAAGAAAAGCGATCCAGAAGAGGTCTTTAAGTATTTCAGTTCAATACATTCCTCAGTAGATTTTTGCAAGAAGCCTGCGGATGCACTTAAACGAGCTTATAGACAAAGCCGTTCGTTCGCGCATGGCCGTTTACCAATAATTGTCACAGGAAGTTTTTATTTTGTGTCAGAGATACGGAAACTTTTTTAAGGGGATCTATTCCTTGTTGATGTAGTTCGCCATGTTGTTGAAGAAATCCCTCATTACAGAAAGCCTTGTGCGGAAATACTCCTGCCAATTTCCCGGCAGGGCATAACCAGCCAGTAATTCGGTGCGGTCTACAATAACTCCCTTTTCCGGATTTTTGTAATTTGATATTAAAATTGGGATAACGCCTGCGATAAATGGTGAGCTGTTCCCATGTCGCGTTACGCGCACCTGGAAAATGGCAGAATCACCAGTGAATGCACGCGCAGAGTTTGCCATATCCATGGAAAGCCAGCTGGTCTGGCCGGAAATGAAATTTCCTGTTGAATACATTATAAGTTTGTCCTGCCCATTAATTTTTACAAGTTCATAAGGCTGAAGCACGTGCGGGTGGTGGCCCCAGACAATGTCCGCTCCAGCCTCAATGAGTTGCCTGAAAAAACGCTGCTTTTTGCTGTCTGGAGTCTGGACATATTCAATGTCTCCGTGAAACGACACGATAAACAGGTCGTACTGGGAAGCAGTTGTTTTTACCCAGGCAAGAAACTCGTCTATCCTGTCCTGGCTTTTTATGTCAACCACATTGACATAAGGGGTATACTGCGGGTTGTTCAGAAACTGCGTTGCGGCTATAAAACCAATCTTGAAACCGTTTCTGTAAATGACTTCTGGTACAAAGGGCTTCTGCGGATTACCGCGTATGCCTGAAAAGAAAAACCTGCCATCTGCCCTTTCTTTGAGCATCAAAAGCGAAGTGAGGGTCTTCAAGACTCCCAGGTCACCCTTGTCAGTTATATGATTGTTGGCGAGGGAGAATACATCAAAGCCCGCTGTAACTGCAGCCTGGACATAGGCCTGTTTCACATTGAAGATGGGATATGTCGAGAAGGGCATATCATCGATAATTGGAAACTCGAGGTTTCCGAATGTGAGGTCGTCGCGCAGGAAAACATCACTTACACGGCGGTAAATCTCTGAAAAATCGTACATCTGGAAATTGACATCATGGGCCATGATATCGCCCACGAAGGAGAGGGAGAGCGAGTTTTGCCCGAATGCTTGAGTCTGCAGGGCCAGCGCAAGAATAATTATCAATGCCGATTTTTTCCGCATTAATTGTCCTTTACAGTTACCTTTATTATCGAATTGTTTAACAGTAAACTGAAAAAGACCCGGGGTTCAATCCCTGAAAGTTAAATCCGTGAGGGGATGACGGTTCTTGACACTGGATGCGGTTCCGGCTTTTTCACCATTACCCGATCAGGTTGATGATGTCCAGGTCCTGGTTGCGGGACCCCTGTACACGTTAATTACCAGGAGATTGAATAAGTCTCAGCGTCGATCCGTTTCACTTTTGCTTTACTGAAGAGCGCCTTTGCCGCAGCATAGCCGTGACAGAGTGCGATTCCCAGGTCAATAAATGTCCAGCGGGGGTGCCCCTTGAGCTTTTTTACCGAAATTTCATTTTTGCTGGTGACTCTAAAAAGCCAGGGCTGTCTGTTCATGGCTGAGGGTGCTATCCGCATTGCGTCAAGTACGCGGATCTGGTCCATGGCGGGCAACAGACCATCGGGATCAAGCACATCCTCAAGACTCTTTCTGCGTTTGGAGCCAATGACCAGGCTGATCGTCTTTGCGATAAACCCTTTATCATCGGCCTTGCCAAATACAATAACGGCCGGGCTCCCCGCAACCAAGGCCTTGCCGACTGCGTTCCAGCAGGTTGCATACTCCGCACCTGTGAGAGCCAGGACAATCGCCTCGCCCTGGAATCCGTATTCAACAAGGACCTCGGGTTTACCCGCGGCTTTCTTTGGTTCTGCTGCATAAATCCTGCCGCTTCCCACTGGTGATGTCTTGTCAATTTCCCACGAAAGGGAAAAAGCAGCGGAAAGGCGCTTTGCGGCCTTGAGCGCGGTCTTGACCCGTGTCATAGCTGCCGCATCCATGGGAAATTCCCTGAAGTTGCGTGTTGACTTGCGCTTGCGAATCTGGCGCAGAATGTCTGGTATAATAACGTTTGGCTTTTTGATTTTATGCAATTTTGCGGTTTTGCCTTTGGATTTAGTTGCGCGCGGTTTTGTTTTTTGATTCTTTTGCCTTGGCATTATTTTTTTACTGGGCGACATATTGCACTCCATTCCAGATGTAGGTGTTTCTATTATACACCAGTATTAAAAAAGCACAATCAGAAATGTGTAATTTGTATATTCCCGGCAGACTGAGGCCGGTAACTGGCTGTCATTCTGTGAATTGACAAAAAACTTCGTCGTGAATAGACTGTTTTTTTCTCAGACATGTAGAATTTATTCCCTGGAGCTAAAAATGAACAAATACAGGACGCATACATGCGGTGAACTGCGCCGCGAGCACTTGGGCCGCGAGGCCATGATCTCTGGCTGGATCCACAACCGCCGGGACCACGGTGGAGTTCTCTTCATAGACGTCCGTGACCACTATGGTCTCACCCAGGTGGTCATAAGACCGGAGTCCGGTATACTTGACGCTGTGTCCCGCCTGCGAAAGGAGACAGTTGTCAAATTCGAGGGCTTTGTAGAGCTGCGCGAGGAAGAAACCATGAACCCAAAGCTTCCAACCGGAGAGATTGATCTCGCGGCACGCAGCTTTGAGGTGCTTGGCGAATGTGAGAATCTGCCTTTCAGTATTTTCCCCGAGGAGGAAGCGCCAGAGGAGACCCGGCTCAAATACAGATATCTGGATCTGCGAAAAACCAAGCTTCATGAGAATGTGCTGCTACGCTCCAGGGTGATCTCACGCATGAGGCGCATTATGGAGGACCTGGGTTTCCATGAATACCAGACACCCATCCTCACAGCTTCAAGCCCGGAGGGCGCGCGTGACTACCTGGTGCCATCCCGCCTGCACCCTGGCAAGTTTTACGCCCTGCCTCAGGCACCGCAACAGTACAAACAACTCCTGATGATGGCGGGATTTGACCGCTACTTCCAGATTGCACCCTGCTTCAGGGACGAGGACGCGCGCGCGACAAGATGTCCTGGCGAGTTTTACCAGCTGGACATGGAAATGTCCTTTGTCACACAGGATGATGTTTTTGCTGTGATTGAATATCTTTTCCCCAGGATTTTTGGTGAGTTTTCAAAGGCTCTGCAGAACAAACCGCCATATCCGCGCATTCCATACAAGGAGGCGCTTGCCAAATATGGTACTGACAAACCAGACCTGCGCAATCCGCTTGAAATAGTGGACGTGACCGGTATTTTCAAAGCCTCGGATTTCCAGGCATTCCGCAAGATTGTGGACAAGGGCGGAATTGTACGAGCCATTTCAGTGAAACAGGCGGCTGCAAAACCCAAGAGTTTTTTCGAGAACATGCTGGCATTCGCGCAGTCAATCGGCTCAGCCGGCCTGGCCTACCTCGTTTTTACCGAGACGGAAATCAAGGGCCCGGTTGCAAAGGTGCTCCCGGAAAAGGACATGGACGCACTGAAAAAAGCTGGCGGAATAGAAACCAACGACGTCATGTTCTTTATTGCCAACCGTGAAAAGGAAGTTGTGCGCATCGCAGGCGAAATCAGGACAAGGCTGGGTGAGGAACTCGGGCTCGTCAATAAAAACGAATTTCGCTTTTGCTGGATCACGGACTATCCCATGTACGAGTATGACGAGGAAAAAAAGCAGATTGTTTTCTCGCATAACCCTTTCTCAATGCCGCAGGGAGGAATGGACGCGCTTGTCCAGAAGGACCCGCTTGATGTGCTTGCCTATCAGTATGACATTGTCTGCAATGGAATAGAGCTCTCGTCAGGCGCAATCCGCAACCACAGGCCGGAAATAATGTACAAGGCTTTTGAAATCGCCGGCTACAAGAAAGAAGAAGTGGATAAAAACTTCAGCGCAATGGTCACGGCCTTTCACTTTGGGCCGCCTCCGCACGGCGGAATTGCGCCCGGAGTTGACAGGCTTGTGATGCTTCTGGCGGCTGAGGAAAACCTTCGCGAGGTGATCGCGTTTCCGATGAACCAGAAGGCGCAGGAGCCGATGATAGACACGCCCAGGGAAGTTTCAAAAAAGCAGCTTGATGAGCTTCACATCAGGATTGTGGATCAGACCAGTTCCCACAAAAAATGATATAGCGGAGCGAGTGTCTCAAATCCCCGTTTTAATTCGTCAACCAGTCTGCTTGAGTATAGAGACGGACCGATGTCATGATTGCTCGTCAAATAAAAGCTTTTATACCAGAACCAGTCTGAAAGTCCTTCAGGTGCGTCATTTGATTTTATCCGTTTGTATCGGTCTCCTTCGACTTTAAATCCGCTTCCCCTCTTGAGAAACGCCACGGCTTCCCTGAACTCATCAGGCTTTTTGCGGATACGCAAACGAAATGCATCCATGAATGCCGCGGGGGCGATGTAGAATCCCATGCCATAGCGGTAAAGATCCGGGGTGATCTCGAAAAAATAGCATGGCGCTTCCTTCCAGTCAGGACTCGGGCGTTTGAAAGTCAACCAGATGGAGTCCCGGTATTTTGTCTTGTCTTTGGAAAACCTGGTGTCCCGGTAAATCCGGGAAATGGTTTTATCCACGGCGGGAATTGTGATGAAATACCTGTCAATGTCGAGCATTGCCCTGGAGAGGTCGGCCACGAGATTTTGAAACGGAACAAGCAACAGCTCCTGGTAATCAGGTTTGTGTGCTTCGTACCAGGCTTTGCTGTTGTGCGCTTTTATGTCCGCGAGAAATTTGACTGATTTGCCTGAAAATCCCTTGAAAAGCATTCCCGTGTTCATGCTCCACCGTTCTCAAACTGCGCAATCGCCGATTCGACTCTTTGCGTTATCTCGTCATAACTCATGGATCCAGGATATATTGGGGAAAGGAAACGCACGGTGATTTTGGACCTGCGGATTCTCGCGCTCCTGTATGGGAGGGCCTTGTGGGCGCCGTCAATCCGGGCGGGCAGGATCGGGATGTTCAGTTCCCGTGCAAGTATGGCGAAGGTTTTTTTGAATTTCGCCATTTTTCCGTCCCGTGTGCGTATTCCCTCGGGAAATACGATGAGGTTGTGTCCATTTTTGAGAAGGGATGCGGACTTCAATAATGCCTGTTTAAGAAGGCTTTCACGGTCAAGTATGATGATGCTCCTGTTTCCGGTTAGAAACCGGACGATTTCGGATGCAAAGCGTGAAGCCTTGACCCAGAAGAATGAGTTGCCGATGACAGGTCGCGGCAAGCTGATTGACAGCGCCATGATGTCAAGGTAACTCTGGTGGTTTGCGGCCAGGATGAACGGCTCTTCCGGTACATTCGCGGTCCCGGAACATTGAAAAGAGAAAAGAAACCTGAAGAACAGGCGTGCGAGCGGGATTGTTTTATAGAGGTTGGTCGGTTTTTTGTGGAATTCCATGGCGCTGCGCGACAGGATCTCATGCCAGTCAATGTTCACACCATGATCCGTGATGTTCGCTGTTCTTGACCTGATGAATTGAACAAGTCCGCCAACTGTCGGATCGCTGATGATGTCGGAAGAGGTCATTGTTATGCCGAAGGTCTTTTCTATAAAGGCCAGCACCATGAAATGGTCCAGGGAATCGAGGCCCAGGTCCAACTCCAGGTGACGGTCGGCGGCAATGTGCTCATCGGTCATTTTTCCCAGGAAATTCCTTATGATTTCAAATTCCCGGGAATTATCATCCGCCGCGCTTGCGGCGGTTTTTTTTGCCCGGTGGAGTAATTCCGAAAACATGAAGCGCTTGAGCTTCCCCAGACGCGTTTTCGGGAATTCCTCGGCTACAAAAAGAACCTTCAGGATTTTTTTATATTGAGCAGCGGTCCTGTTGTACCGCTCAACTATCTCGTGTTTGATCGTGTCGGCAAACTCGTGGAACTTCGCGGCCCCCTGCATGGCGAGGTTGGGCAGGACAAGGGCGATCAGGCGTCCTTCAGACATGGTTACCCCGACCTCCTGCACCAGCGGCGACAGGTTCATGATGCCGGATTCCACTTCTTCAGGATCGATGTTTTTGCCGTTGGGAAGAACGATCATTTCGTCCTTGCGGCCTGTCAGATACAGGTAGCCATCTTTGTCAAAAAACCCGGTGTCACCGGTGTGAAACCAGCCGTCCCTGAGCGCTTGCGCTGTTTCTTCCGGCCTCCGGTAATACCCCTTCATGACATTTCTGCCTTT
>RPPD01000128.1 GCA_003818675.1 Spirochaetaceae bacterium | reverse complement strand
GTAAGTCTCTGCGTGAAACCTTATTACCTTTTCCAGTTGGATCCTGCACCTGGAACAAGTCATTTTTTGGTAAGGATAAACCGCGGCCTGGAGATTGTCAGCCAATTGCGTACAAAGCTGTCAGGACTTGCTTTACCCGTGTACAGCCTGGACCTGCCCGAAGGAGGAGGGAAGGTTGCGCTTACTCCTGACAGAATCGTGCGGCATGAACCTGGATGGGTGATATTGCAGGATGATGCCGGAAAAGAATACCGATACCCGGAGGTTTGAATCCGGCCCGGTCGGGCATCTTTTGACTTTGGGAAATCGACTCATCGAAAACAATAGTTTTTCGATCTTCTCTTTACAAATTCCGGCAATTTGTTTATATTGCTTACACGTTGTCAATTACGATGGCGCGCAATTTTTACATACGTGCAGTATTAATTTCTTCAATTGCTGTTATTAAAGAAGAAATCAATACTGCGTACTTCGTGCCTGCCAAATACTTTTGGCAGGCACGAAGTACTAGGCGCCGTACCCAAGTGGTAAGGGAGAGGTCTGCAAAACCTTTATGCAGCGGTTCGAATCCGCTCGGCGCCTCTCGTTTCCCAACCGAGTCTGTACCAAAAGAGTAGTCTCGGTTGGGACACGCCGGGCACTTTAGTCCGGCGTTTTTTATCTCGGCTGTATGATATAGGTGATGACGCCGGTTATGGACTTTGCCAGTGAGAGCCTGGTGTATTTCCAGCGTGAAACTGCGCGGCTTACCGCTGAGTCCACATCCGAATATCCTGATGATGTCTTTATTCCCTTCACAAGCACAAATCCGTCTGCCGTGAGCTCCACTTCCAGTTCTACCTTAAGTCTCAAGCCCTGCTCCGAAACCCAGCGCGGTATGACAGGTTCCGTGCGGGAGACAGGTTCGCGAGAGGTATTGTCCGCCCACTTTGAAGTTGTACCATTACTAGTACCCGATGTATCGCTGCCGCTCCCTGTTCCGGAGTCACCGGTACCTGATGTGCCTGACCTGTGCAATGCTTCATCGAGACGTGAGAGGCTGCCCTCGGAGAGCCTGGACACTTCCTCTCGGGGTTGGGTCGTGGTCTGTCTTCCACTGGCGGAAGGCAGACCCGATGCGGGATTTGGGCCGGGAATTGCAGCGGCTGTGACAGGTGCTGGAGCTGACTCATCAGTCACGAAATTATCCGCTTCAGCGAGTATCTGCGCTGTGTCGGTAAATGACTCGAGTTGGATGATCACAGGATCCGGGTATTCCTGTGCGGGAGAAATGGAGAGCTCAGGAACAAAAAGCATTACAAGAAAGATGATCGCGTGCAGAAGCAGGGCGATTATAAAGCCTGTGGCCAGGCGTTCATTGTCCTGATGCTGTTCTTGTGTCATCGTTTTTCCTGCCCTGTTCCAGGCCTGGTCCTGAGATTGGCAACGCCATAACCATTGCGGCGAAGGATGTCCAGCACTCTCACCATGAGACTGTAGGATACATCGGCATTACCCTCTATGACCGCCCCCTTGACCCGGGTTTGATCTTTGCCCGAAGTCATGTCAGCAGTTGATATCGCTGTCTGTGCCGCACTTCCTGCCAGGGCACGATCCAGGGTTTGCAGGGTGTAGCGGTCACGGTTTAAATATATTTCATTCTGTGAGACTACCGTGACAACTATTTTTGACATGGCCACCTTTTCCGTGGTTGAGGACTCTGGAAGCGTGATGGGGATGCCCGGGGTGATGATCATGGTTGTAGCGACCATGAAATAGATTATAAGCTGAAAGACAACATCAATCATTGGCACCATGTTGATAGTCGCATTGGTTTCCAGTCGTCTTCTGAATCTCATTTACTTACCCTCGGTGAAAAGCAGCACCATCTGGTTCACGCGGTTTTCCAGCCTGATGATAATGTGGTTGACCTTGGCTACCAGGTAGTTGTAGAAGATGATCGCAGGCAGGGCTACTATGATCCCGGCGGCTGTGGTGAGTAGAGCCACCGCGATGTCTCCGGAGAGTCTTGATGTGTTTAAGCCCTCCATGTTGTTCAGCACGTCAAACGCGCTTATATTGCCCACGACTGTTCCAAGCAGACCCAAAAGCGGTGCGATATTGGCAATAGTTCCAAGGAAAGAAAGGTTCTTTTCCAGTTTCGGGATTTCCTGGTTTGCGGCGTCCGTTATCGCATCCTTGATGGCCTGGGGTCCGTACTGCTTGTGCTCAAGGCCCACCTTCAGGAGATTGGTAATGGGTGAGGGATTGCTCTCGCAGATGGCCAGCGCCTCGTCATAATGCTTTTTTTCCATTGTGATTTTGAGTCTGTTGATCATCTTGTCTTCATCAGTTCTGATCTTCCAGAAATAAATGAGCCTCTCGATTATTATAGCAAAGGCCACAAGCGAAAGCGGGCAGATGAACCACATGATGATGCCGCCCTTGTTTATCAGTTCAAACATAAATACTCCTTATAGTGAAATTTGGATTTTAAACCTGGCCTGTATGCCGGGAGTAAGATATGGTGCAAGAATAAAATTAGGTTTTTCAAAAAGAGGTGAAAGGATATCAGTTGCCTCAATGAAGAAAGTGATATTGTCAAATGCGCGGAAAAATGCCTGTGCAGACAACACGGGATTGCCCGCGGTTCCTGATGCGTCAGCCTTGATGAATGTTGAAACGGACATTCCATAACCGCCGCCTGGTTCCTCTGCCGCGAGAACACCACCTATTTCGCCCGGCATTGAAAGCGAACCTGAAAATGGGATTGTGAGCCGCAAGACAGCATCAATGGAAAGCCAGGAAAAAATCGGGAACCTTAGGCGGGAATCCGTTTCAAAAACAGTGATATTCTGCGTGTAGACAACAGGAAATAGTCCTGTCGCAAGATCAGGTGTCACGGCTGGAGTGGCGAAGGCCTGGTTGTGTGACAGGGTACCCTCGAGCACAAGAAGGATGGCGTTGGAAAAAGAGAACTGTATCGCGGCTTTTCCAAACCACCCATGGTTGTCTATAAGCTCTGCAGGAAAATCCGCAAAGGGAATTTCGGTAATCAGATCCTGCAGGTTGCACGGTACCACCCTGTATCCTCCAGAGATCCTCAAGGAGAACCAGTCAGCGGCATAGCCAGAAACTCCCACTTCAAACGGCACAAGATACGGGGTTCCGGTGAAGGTTGAGATTCCGACTTCACCGTCAAGCCTGATCCAGTCCGCGATGTCAGCCCCAGCGTCAAGCTTTGCATTGAATCTGTGCATCTCATACGCACTGTTTCCGGGGATTGCCCTGAATGAATAAGAAAGCTCAAGCGCAGCCTGGATGACCTCCCAGCGGAGCCCTCCTGTTATTTTTTCACTGACAGACAACTCCAGGGGCGGATATGTGACAGTCCAGGCAGGATGGGTACCGCTGGTTACCTGGAGGCCGGCAGAATAAAATGTCGTGGCGGATGAAACAGTGACAAGATCCCCAAGCTTGAGTGCGAGATCAACGGTTCCGTTTGAGAACTGGTTGATAACGGAAAAATATGTTGACTGTTCCTGCAGTCCCCGTTCCGTCTGTGAGAATCCGCCTGAGGCAGCAAACAGAAACTCTGGAGTCTGGTATTTGACCGAGCCTTCAAAAAGGTCTTGCCGCGTGCTGTATCCCAGGCCCACCTGATGTCCTGCAAAGCCATCCGAGTTATCATGGCTGTAAAAGAGTTTTACCACTGGCTGTTGTCCCAGACGATAAAAGGTTATTTCACTCATGAGGGAATTGGCCAGTCCTGCGCCAAACAGCACCTTTGTAAAAAAGGTTTTATCTCCCATGGTATATGGGGGCAGGGCGCCCGGGATTATGGCGGCCGCTTGAGGTTCCGCGACCTGGATCTGTGCTGGATCGGGGAGCGGAGCTTCCCGTTCAAATGGAAGAAGCTGTACTTCATCCTTTATGCCCACATCAATCTTTTCTATGCTGAGGTCGTCTATTTCAAGCACAATGGACGGGAACATCGCGTCAGGATCATCTGGCTCCGCTTCTTCGGCAAAGGCGGGCAGTGTGAGGCAGACAACAAGTGATATTGCTACAAGGTATTTTTTCATGTCAGTTAAGCCCTTCCAGAAGTTTTTTGCCTTTCGTGGTCCATAAAGACTGCGGAAAATTATCCACAAGCCGCGCAACTATGTCACGGACGGATTTCTTGTCTCCTGCTGCCAGAAACATCTCTGCAGATCGGTACATCGACTGTGCCATGAACTCGCGGTTGGAGGTGTCAATAAACGCGGCTTTTAAAAACTCGTTTCCTGCATTCACGTATTCGCGCTTTTTGGCAAAATACTCGCCAAGCAGAAACTCTGCCCTGGCCGCGGTCAATGTGTCTGCCTTGACCTCGCTGACCCGGGCAGCAAGGGTTCTGGCTGTTTCCAGATTCTTCTGGTCTGCCTGTGCCATGTACAGGGTGGCAAGGTCTACCATTGCCTGCCTGCCCTCGCGGGTTGCAGTCTGTCTGCCGCGTTCAATTTTTGCCGAGAGCTCAGCTTCCTCGCCTGTCTGGCCCTGCATGAGAAAGCGTATTTTCTGTGCCTGCTCGGCTGCATTCATGGACAGTGCTTCCTGCGGATACTGTTCTGTAAGCTGCACGTAGAGGGCGAGGGCTTGTCCGTAATTTTTTCTTCCAAGATGGATCAGGGCGGCCTTTCTCATGGCCTCGGAGCGAAACGGGCTCTGCCTGTATTCCTGGATGAGCGTATCCCAGAAATATACCGCTGTTCCTGGATCCGAACTTTGCAGAGCCGCCTCCCCGCCCCAATATAGCACTGCGTCAGAAAGCGTACCTTTGGGGAACTTGTCCCTGTAAAGCTTGAAAGCATCACGTGATTTTGCGTACGATGCAGACTTGTAATAACCCTGGGCGCGCAGGTACAGGGCTTCCTCGGCAAGCGGGCTTGCGGGATACATGTCATAGAGTTTCTGATACATGGAAGCGGCTTGCTCGGTTTTGCCCTGAGAACTCAAGATCCCCGCGTAATCAAACAGAGCATCGTCAGCGAACTCCGATGCAGGGGACGAGTCAGCAATAGAGGCGAAGAGAGTGGCGGCCTCTGCCTGTTTGTTCTGTGCGAGAAGGGTCTTGGCGAGCAGGTAATTGTTTTTCACCGCGACTGCAGGATTGATTACTATCGCGGGATTGATTACTATCGCGGGATCAGTTTTGGAAGCCTGAAGTGCCATAAAATATTTTTCAGCTTGTGCGTAATCTGCGGTACTGTAATAGCACCAGCCTGCGAGTGAGAGCGCCTGCAAGTAAAGCGCGTGAGTCTGGTAGCGGCCGGTGACAAGCGCAAAAATATCAGCGGCTTCACGGAATTTGCCGAGGCGGTATAGCGTCCACGCCCTGTAATACAGCGCGTATGGCGCGATGTCGTCCATTTTATATTTTGCTGTCATTTCAGGCGTGAGGCGGCTGAATAGCGGAAGTGCCGCGGCATATTCCTTTCTGGAAATTCGCGCAAGCCCCTCAAAATATGTGAGTACAAGGTCAGCCCCGGGATCCTGTACTGCAAGCGCTGGATTGTTTTTTCTGATATTAGCCAGGGCTGCAAGTATTTCCTGGTATTTTTTCTGCATGAAAAGGCGCTGAATATATTCCCGTTGGGCAGAAATGTCTGCAGGATGTGCCGTTGCATAATTGGCAAGCACTGATAGCGCTCTGGCAGTGTCCCCCTTTTCGGAAAGAAGACGCGCGTACAGCCGCAATACTGCACCGTCCAATTCTGTGGCAACAACAATCCCGCGAGAGTCTATGAGCGCAAGGGCTTTGTCTGAGGCCCCTGTTTTTTCATAGGAATATGCGAGAAGATACGCTGCTTCGACTGCAGATTTTGTGCCAGGAAACTGCTTCATGTAGAGTTCCAGGAAATAAATTGCCTTCTCGTAATTACCGGTTGATGAGGCAAGATGTCCTGATTGGAAGAGAACCGATTCTGATATTTCCGTTTTGTCCGCGAGATATTCCTCCAGGATGAGAAACGCATGACTGGTGTTGCCGCGGTCCTTCATTATTCGTGCCAGGTAAAGCGGCACCGACTGGTCCAATGTAACGCGTTTGCGGTAACTCCATGCCTTGTTGAGATAGAACTCCGCGAGATCAGTTTTATTCTGTGAATAGGAAGTGATACCGATGTTTGTCCAGAACTCCGCCTGCACCACTGGATTGTCTGCAAAAGTGTCTTCCGCGAGACTGATGAGGCGTTCCATTTCAGTGATATCATTAGCTGTCTGCGCAAGCGAAAAGAGTTTTGTTATGGCGACAGATGCGGATGCGGCAGAATCTGCAGCAGAAGGGGATCCTGAAGCAGATTCTGCAATTATTCCGTTATAGACCTTTCGCGCTTCGTCCTTGCGGTTTTTTTGAACAAGAGCTGCCGCATAATAAAGTCTGAATGTGCTGTCCATTGCAGGCGAGAGTTTTTTGAAATCAGGTGTGTCATACAGGCTGATGATCCCGTCTGCATTGCCGGTCTTGAAATAGATAAAGGCGAGAAGCAGAACTCCGTGGTCATGAAAGGCCGATCCGGAAAAAGCATCGAGGAATTTCTTTACCGTGATTTCCGCATCCTTCAAGCTTCCTTTTTCCGCTTCACAGACCGCCTTGTAGTAATAGGTCTGCCCTGTCAGGTTGGCATCGCCCTGTTTGGCAAGATACTGGTCAAAG
>RPPD01000127.1 GCA_003818675.1 Spirochaetaceae bacterium | reverse complement strand
GGCCAGATGCGGCAGGACGAAATCACGGGTGGCTCGCCCTATGGCGCGGCTACAATTGCCGGAGTCAAAGGCGAGCGCCAGCCGAGCGAAAACGAACTCGCGGCCGCAAGGTTCCAGGGAAAACACATTGCGACCATTGCCAAAAAACTGACGGGGAAATAAAAACCCCCGACCTTTTCAGGCAGGGGGTCGATGAAATCTCAAGTGCAACGCCGTTTATTTCTCGTACGGCATTTTGGGGGTAAATCCCAGTATTTTTTCTGTTGTTGAATATGTTGATGCGTACTCTGCATCAGTCAGGAGCTTGCGCGTTGCAGTATCCGCTTTAATTGAACCAGGACCGGTGCATTTGTATTCCCTGTAGAACTGTTTGGCCGCGGTTGATATTGCGTCCCAGTCCTTCCAGCCTGCCTGGGCAATCTGTTCATGTAACTGGCACATCAGAAAAACAACCTTTGCCTGGGCAGATCCTCCGCCTGAACCGCCCGTCCACGCGCCGCGGCCGAGAAAAATATTGCGGCCCTTGTACGCAGGATCAAAAGTCCGGCGACAGTTGCGGAAAACGTAGCCGTTGTTGACACCCTGGCCCATTGTATCACTGGGCGCGGCCGCCGTTATATATCCGCCCTCGCGGTGATTCAGCGAATGGATATGGCAGTTGTCAAAGATGACCGTGCCGCCGCCGCAGATGAAGTCAACCTCGCCCTCTATGTAGCAGTTGGCAAGCATCATGCGTCCTGCACGCAGGTACATCGTGTCCTGCTGGCCCAGGAATACGCAGTTGCGCAGAAATGCCGTTCCAAGCCTGCGTGCGCCAAATGCCACGGAGCGGCGTTCCTCGTTGCCGTATGTCTTGTTCCACTCCGCGCCCTTGTTGTAGAAAGTCAGGTTCTCGGCCCAGAACGAGCCGTCAACCGGATCAACGTCAAAGAGCACATTGCCGCCGATTCCTGCTGAGTTGGCCTCGTATCCGTAGATGATTGTGTTGACAGGGCTTTCTCCTATGAACATGAGGTCAGGAGTGGTGACTATGATCTTTTCCTGATAAAATCCGGGCTTCAGGTAAATAACCGAGCCGGGTTTTGCGGCTGCGAGAACGGCCTTGATTGACGTGTATGCGCCATCCTTGCCCGTCTTGTCCACGACAAGCACGGGCATCAAGCCAAAGCTCTTGGGAAATACCGGAGTGGCGGTCACCTTCTGTGCAGAAACCCTGCTGTAAGGAAGACTTGCAAGGTTCAGTTTTCCGCCTGTAATGAACGCAGGATCCACATATTTTTGATCAGTACTTGAAGCATCCGCTGCGGTCATGTTGATGTCTGCCGGCTGTTTTACAGGCCGTCTTCCAGCAGGGTCCGGATCATTGGCAAGCGCCGGCACAGTCACAAGTTCCTGGCTTACGGCCTTTCCTATGGTTGCCAATGCATTTTGCCGCACGTCAATTTCCTTGATCACCAGTATATACGAAAAGCGTCCAAATCCATTTGACCCAGCCTCGTTCTCGCCAAACTCAAGGAAATTTCCCTCGCCGCCTGCCGAAACCACGTTTGCTGACTGGTGCTGCTGTTTGCCGTCTATGAAAACCGTTGCAGTGATGGCCGTTCCGTCCGGAGCTGTTTCAAAAACCAGGCGGTATTCATGCCAGGCCTTTACAAGGCTATAGGATGAAAGCCGCGTCATGCCCTCGCTTCCACGAATAGTGTTGGCGGCATTGTGCACAAGCCGCGAGCTGTATCCGCCGCGCTGCCATGTCACGCAGAAAAGTCCATACGGCGAATTATTATCCGGATCCAGGGCGCCCCTGGCCTTGAAGATCAAGGTGAGCCTTTTCTCAGCGCCTGAAAGCGGGATCTTGAATGTCTCCGCCATGCCGTCTATCGTAGACAGGCGCAAGACGCGCTGTCCGGTTGCAGAATCCGCCACCAATGAAAAGTGCCTGTTGGCAATTGCGGTTGCAACAAATCCGTTGGCGGAAAGATCCGCCAGGGCATCTGTCTGGTGCTTTGCGCCCGGGACATAGAGTATGTAATCCGATGCAGACAGCGTCACTGACGGTTCCTTGGGAACCTGGTCCATGGTTGTTCCTCCTGTTCCTGAAGTTCCGCCTGTGGCGCAGGTTGATAGTAATACGCCGCCCACTGCCACAGCTGCCACAGCTGCCATTAAACAGATTTTTGGATAAATGCCTGCATGTACGATTCGCATACGGCCTCCTGGAAAAATAAAGAAAAACGCCATCCTGCCCCAGGTTGGCGTCTCATCATGGAAACGAGTATACCAGATAGCGAATTTATTGACTACAGGAGGTTTTTTAGAAAATCCCGAATACCGGTTTCATCAATTTTCGGAGGTCTTCCTTGAACCTGGCGATATCGCCGTCAATACCCTTTTTGATCTCCTCATATTTTAGGAATTCCAGCATGCGCACGTTTTTCAACTCCGGTTTGACATAAAGATCGGGCTTCATTTTTTCCATGATTCCCGCGACAATCGAGGCCTGCATGATCTGGAATGTCGTGAAGACGTTTTCAAGCAAATTGGGCACAGCATCGGGTTTACGCATCCGCCGTCTACAAGGACCCTTCCATTTTGTACCACGGGTTCGAATATACCTGACAGGGACATGCTTGCCCTCATGGCCGTGACCAGGTTTCCGGATTCGCATATCACTTCGGCACGATTCCAAAAATCAGTAGCCACGATCTTTAGAGGGATTATAAGACTGGAGAAATCATTTACGGGAAGCGTTTTAATAAAAAAAACCTCCAGGGCTTTTCCTTTCACAAGGCCGGCACGCCTGTGGATCGAAATATCGACCATCCTACCGATATCGAAGAGCTTCAGGTCAGAGACGATATTCTGGATGGCTGAGGGCGAGAGCCCGGACGCGTACATACCGCCGATCACCGCCGCCGCCCAATGCTATTCCGATGCGTTTCATGTCTGTCTACAAAAACCACCTGGGTTGAGGGATCCTGTTCCTTCTATAAAACTCCGCGAGCCGCTTCCGGTTCTTGTTCCAGCCGCCGGCCGCGGGCCTTTTCTCAAGTCAAAGGAACTCCATGGCATTCCCGCCCAAAAACAATCCAAGTTCATCGTCCGAGTAAAGGCCGAGCTCCTTCCAGAGCCTTATGTACTCGGGCTTGAACTGCGTATAATTCTTCTCTTTGCTGAACACGTGCCAGTCAATTCCATACATGAGCTTTTTCTTTATGACCTCGCCGTGATCCGCGAACATGATCGGATAGTCATTGAGAAATTCCTTCCGCGGTTTGGGGTCCGTAACGCCGTGGTGCGCTGCGTCCGTGTACAGATACCGGTGCATGGTGATCATATCGCAGATTTCCTTTACCCAAGGTTTGTTTCCGTCATGGTCGGGCTTGATGTATCTCTCCTTGCCTGTCCAGCCGAAGTGCGCGAGATTGACATGAAGTGACGGGTATTTGCGCAAGACCGGTTGCCAGAATACGGGGCTCCCGAAATCGTAGCTCGCGTCAGGATACGCCTCTATCCCGCCCGAGACGCAGTGTGTGGTGATCGGGACCTGCTCCTTCACGCAATAGCGGTACAGATCGTCCAGGACTCCGTCGATCTCATCGCCTGTAAAGACAGAGTACCGTTCCATTTTTATTTTCCTGAACAGCTTGCGCCGCTGTTTGTCCACGGCGGAATTGCCGGCCGGCCTGTATCCGATCGCAGGGTAAAGCTTGACGCCTATGAAACCCTTGTTTTCAATGGCGTCCTTGACCATCTCGAGCGAACTGTATTTCTCCCTGCTGCCCTCGGGTCCGGGCATGCGCTTCCGGTACGCCAGCTCACGCGCGGGATCAAACGCCACAAAGGGGTGCACTTTCCCCTTGCGCTCAAGCACGATGCTCCGGTATATCTCGTCAATCTGGTGATCAATCGGTTCATCCACCGTGTTTTTGAACCAGTACTCGTAATCTATCATGAGCGGCACATACAGATCCACCTTGTCAGCCTTGCAGGTCTTGTCCAGCTCGTCCATTACATCGCTTATATCCGGCAGTGACAGGATATCCGCCCAGATCCTGTAGCCGGAACCCAGGAAGCGGCATGCCAGCCATATGAGCACGCGACAAAGCAGTCCGCGCTTTCCGTTCTTCTGTGTTCTCCTGATGCAGCGGGCAATGGCCGACAACAAACGCAGGAACCTGGCGACAAAGTTCAGGAATCCGGTATATTTGCGCGAATAAAGATAGCCCTTGAGAGGAATGTCGCGGCCGCGGAAGATGTGTTCATGAATGTCGATGACGGGTTTCATGGAATCTCCTTGAACGGATTTTTTAAAATACGATAAAATCATAAAACGGATACGCGTGTTATGCAAATACTTTTTTCAGGACTTTAAAACGGGTAGATTCCATATTTCATGCCCAGGAAAAAGACAGGATCCCCGAATGTTTCAATTCCAGGGGTCCAGTCATAGATCATAAAGCTGTCAAGAAAAATAAAAGCCCAGATCAGCACCAGAATCGCCGGGATGCAGAGAGCGGCTAGCGGGGGAATTTCCAGCACAATGTGCCCATGGCCCGTCTGTGAAAGTCACGGACCATTCCGCGGTGAAGTGGAAAAATATGACGATTGAAAGAGCCAAAATGATTATGAATTCACTTGCCAAAGCAAACAAACGAAATGTCATGAGAGGAATATAGCCCCGGACCGCCTGAGATACAGGAATAATTCCGGATTATTTTCTATTCCAATCCATGCTCAAATGGGGCCTGCCCATTCTTCGGCAGTTTTTTGAGCACATCGGCAATCGCGGCAATGCCGGCCCTGATTTCTTCAGGCGTCGCCTTGCAGACGCTCACCCTTATCCTGTTGTCCGTGACAAAATGCGGAAGACAGCCCATGTCAACGTTCTTGATCCGGACATTCCTGTCAAAAAGGCGCCCCTTGAGAAGGCCCGCGGACTTGCCCACTTCAAGCCCCGCATAGATTCCGCACTCTGGGATATCGCGGGCAGCAAGGCCCGGAAGATATTCATCACAGGCATCCGACAAAGCTTTCATCCTCTCCCTGTACTCCTGCCGCAGGAGCTTGTGGTGCGCCTCGAGCATCCCGCTTTTTATGAATATCTCGAGGCTTCGCTGAAGCAACGCGGGACCTCCGAGATCCGCCGCGCGCTTGTGTTCGCGGAAGATGTTCTGCAGCAGTTGCGGCAGAACAATGGCCCCGACCCGGAGGCCGGGGAGGAGCGTCTTCGAAAAGCTCCGCAGGTAGATGACCCGGGATTTTTCCCCATCAAGCGCAAAGAGCGGATCGGACTTCGAATCATGCTCCAGATCCGCGCAAAAGTCGTCCTCGACAATGTACACGTCGTGCGCGTTCGCCAACCCTGCAATCTCCTTTTTTTCCCGCGTGGAGAGCGATGTTCCCATCGGGTTGTGCATGCGCGGAATAATATAGAAGAACTTGATATTTCCCGTTGAAAAAAGTCTTTCAAGATCGGCAAGATCGATGTGCTCGCGTGTTCTACGCACACCCAAAACATTTACGTTTGCCGCCCGGCAGGCCTCAAGCACGCCAAGGTAGGTCGGCTGCTCCACGAGAATATTTTGCCTGTTGTTTGGAAAGGGAAGCCCCGCCAGAATGGAAAGCGCCTGCTGGACACCGGACACGACCATGATGTCTGACGGTTTGGCAAAAATCTGGCTGCCTGTCAAAAACGAGGAGAGAAGCTCCCGGAAACTAGCGAGTCCCTCCGGCGGGATTGCAGTAAAGAGTCCCTCGCCCTCCTCCTCGAGCGCGCGATGAATGCAGGCTTCAAAATTGGAAAGCGTCTCGGGCTTAATTCCAGGCATCCCGGTGGCCAGGTCGATTATCCCCTCTCCTCCACGCTGTTTTATCGACGCATCCTCCACAAGGAAATAACCGCTCCGCGATTTGCCATATACAAAATGCTGCTTTTCGAGCTCGGTGTACGCGCGCACAACCGTGGCCTTGTTGCAGGAATACTCCAATGCGAGTTCCCGGACAGAGGGGAGCCTTTTGCCCGGCTGAAACTCGCCGGCCGTTGCCCGGGAACGGATATGGTCCACGATTACCCTGTATTTCAATTCATCAGCCAAAACCATCTCCTGTCTGTATCAGGACAGATACTATATTTATCTTTTGACACAGGTCAGTTACCCGTAATACCCTGATATTATACCAATTGTACCATACCAATTCAAGTTTTTTTCCAAGCTGTGTTATATAGGAGCCATCATGAAGTTCAAAATTTCCATACCCGGAGATTCCAGCATTGTCCCCAATCGCGACATCGACTCTTTTCTCTGCGCAAGATTCAACAAATAAATATTATTGGAAATAAAACAATGATCGAAGTCAGGCACCTATACAAGGAATACAAAATCCAGAAGCGAGGCAAAAACATGGCGCAAGCTGTGCGAAGCCTGTTTCACAGGAGACACGAGACCATCTGCGCCGTCAGTGATGTCTCATTTTCCGTAAGACCCGCCGAGATTGTAGGATATATAGGGCCCAATGGCGCCGGCAAGTCCACAACGATCAAGATCCTCTCCGGGATCCTGGTCCCGACAAAAGGCGAGGTACAAGTCGGTGGACTCAATCCCTGGAAAAACCGGAAGGAAAACGCACGGCAAATCGGCGTGGTCTTCGGGCAGCGCACACAGCTGTGGTGGGACATCCCTGTATTGGATTCGCTCGTGCTCATGAAATACATGTACCGCATCCCGAAAAAAACCTGGGATGAAAACATGGGCATGTTTTCAGAAATACTGGGACTCGCGGAATTCCTT
>RPPD01000126.1 GCA_003818675.1 Spirochaetaceae bacterium | reverse complement strand
TGCGCCATTCATCCTTCTTTTAGGGATGATTCTCCTCACGCTCCCCATACCGTTATCCTTAAGCATGCTGGGGGATTTTGAGTGGGGTCAGATAACAGGCCAGTATGTGGGGGTGATCTTCTTTGGCGCCGCCTGCATCTCACTCGGCCTGTTTGTCTCGTCGCTTTCCACAAACCAGATAATTGCATTCATTATAACAACCGTGAGCCTGTTTTTCATAATTGTGGTCACGGAATTCTTGCAGCAGTCCATCCCCTTCGCGCCGCTCGCATCTTTTATTGGATGGTTTTCATTCCGCGGCCATTACGACACCTTGAGCAAGGGGCTTCTGGAGACCAGGGATCTCATGTTCTTTGTCATCATGAGCGCCTTTTTCCTGTACATGAACGTCAAGGTGCTCATCTTCAAGAAATGGTCCTAAAGGGAGACTTTCATGGAACGAAAAAAACAGACAATTATAATCACATCGATTGTTATTGCCATTTTCTTAATGGCAGCACTTAACAGCGAGGTTTTCTCAGCCCGTCTTGATATCACGGAGAACAAGGTGTTCACGATCCAGGGGGGATCCATCAGGGTCATGAGAAGCCTCAAGGAACCCGTGCGTATTACCTATTTCCTCGCGCAGAAACTGAAAAATGTCAGCACTGTATTCAGGCAGATTGAAGATGTGCTTTCAGAGTATGCTGCCAAATCAAACGGCATGGTGACGCTCACTATTGTTGATCCTGTTGCAGACGAAAAAGCAGCCCAGACCGCAGAAAAATATGGAATACCTTCATGGAAGGAAAACCAGAGCGAAGGACGGGACGCGGAGAAAAGCTTCACTGCCTATTCAGGCCTGCTGTTGGAATACCAGGACAAGGTGGCTCCGATTCCCAGGGTGCTGGCCATTGAAGACCTTGAGTACAACCTCACCATGAGAATACAGGCATTTGTAGAGAACAAAACCAGAAAAATCGGCCTGCTGCTGGGCAGCCAAAAACATGATCCATCTGTAATTCAGCAGATGATAGAGCAGACAGGCTTTGAGGTGGCAAATCTTCTGCCTGGCCAGGAAATCCCCCAGGAGGTTGACTCCGTTTTTGTACTTGGCGGCGCAGAATGGACTGAAGCAGATCTATTTTATATTGACCAGTATATCATGCGCGGCGGAAAGGCCTTTTTCGCGGTTGAAGGCGTTCAGATTCTCGAGGGCGAAGGCCAGATATTCGCGCTTCCAGTAGAGAATTCAGCAATATTAAAAATGCTTGAAACATACGGAGCTAAAATATCCTCAGAGATGGTAATGGAAGCAGCCAATCCTCCAATAGCGCTTTATATTGACGAGGTTGGCTTTTACAACTACTGGTTCCAGACCTTTGGTGATTTTGCATCCAAGAATAATCCCCTTACAACCAACTTTCAGGGCATGATTTTCTTCTGGCCTTCTCCAATAGACCTTGTGGCACCTGATGGCGTCAAGGCAGAGAGTTTGGTCGCAACATCACCGTACGCGGTACGCATCAAGAACCAGAGTACCCTTGATCCCCAGACGACCTCCCAGATGTACGCTGTCAATTCAGAATCCAAGGCCCAGGCCACGCTTATAGCCACGCTATCAGGTGAGCTACCGAGTTTTTTCAAAGACAAACCCGCGCCAGTGCCTGCAGAGATAATTGCCAGGAGCAATCCACAGGCCCGTATCATGGTTTCAGGCAACTCTGAATTCATAAATTTCCAGCGGCTCCAGGGAGTTGCCCAACAGATGCCACAATACATGCAGAGTTTGCAGTATAATATCAATTTTTTCATGACCAGCCTCATCTGGCTCACAAACTCACCGGACATCATCAGCATAAAAACCCGTGCAAACCGTGACACATCACTTGGCAAAATACAGGAGGACGGACCGCGGGATGCGGCGAAGAACTTCGCCATTTATTTCAACCTGGTGGTAATTCCCCTTGCCGTGATAATTGCAGGCGTGGTCAGATATTTACTCAGAAAGAAAAAAGCCAGGACAGAATAGTACAGGGAAGGAGTTTAGATATATGAATTTCAAGGAAAAGGTAAAAGCATTGGGAGCAGTTTTAGGTGTCCTGGTGCTTCTATTCGTGATAGGAATCATCACGAGGTCAATCACATATGCCTCTCAGGCCGAACCTCTTTTTGCACAGACAGACAAAGCCGAAGTGCAGAAAATCACACTTACAGACAAAGATGGTTCAATTGAGTTTACCAAGCATGATTCGGAATGGGATATAATCAAGGACGGCATAACCCTGCCTGGTTCCAAAGATGCAATAGACGGCCTTGCAGGCAGCATCACTGGTACAAGAAAGAGCAGGATAGCCACAGAGAAAAAGGAAAACTGGGAACAGTATGCCGTGGATGATAAATCAGCCACACATGTTGTATTGTCTGACGCAAAAGGGACTGTCATAGACATCTATCTTGGCAAGTCCGCTGAAGATGGAGTGTCACAGTTTGTCCGTATTGCAGGCAAGGATCAGGTGATACAGACTGTAGACCGCCTTATGTATTCCTCAAAGACAAGAGAATGGATCAATCATGCCATGATCCCGCAGGACATCAAGGTGGGAGAGATAGACAAAATATCCGTGCGTTCCATACTTGGCTTTGACCAGTCAGGCAACCTTGACCTCGTAAACTGGCACAGCCCGCAGAATTATACTGTTTTTCAGACAATCAAGGACGGTAAGCCGTCATATGCACTTCACGGCAACTCCACGCTCCAGATTTCACAAGCCAGAATTACCGACCTTCTGTATAACGTGATCAACTTTAACAACGAGGACATTGTGCTTGACACCAAGGGCTTGTCTTTAAGCCTGTCTTTGCCGCTCGCGGAAATTACCTTGAGCTTGAACGGAGGGAAAACCTATACTATTGCAGTTGTAGGATACAGCCGTGAGAATAATGCTGTTGTATACGTGACCGATAAAATCAATCCCTCCGTGTATTCAGTAATGGCCTGGAACATTAATAGAGTGCTGCCAAAGCTTGAATCGCTTGTGGAACAGCCACAACCGGCGCAGCAGTAATTTACATCAAAAGAAGTTGCCATAAAATAAAAAGGCTGCCTTTCACAGGCAGCCTTTTTTTCCAGCATGATTAATGTACATGTAGTCCCACAAGAGATCATTTTTCAATTAGATAATTGCAAGACACCCTATGTGGAAATGATTTTGCGGTATTTGTCAGGATCGCTTCTGAAGGCCACGATCTTGTTGCTGCCAGCTCCGCCAACCAGGGCTTTTTCCTGTGCAGCCTGTGCTTCTTCCAGCATTGAATCGGGGCTGATGATCCGCCCGTTTCTTGAACTGATTCCGATAGCCGTTTCCAGTCCAAGCTTCCTGCAGTCAGCCTGAAACAGCGCACAGGTGCGGCTTGTCTTGTCCAGATCAACATCAGGGGCCAGCACAGCGCATCCTATCCTGTTGCGCGTGCCCGAGTACTCAAAAGCCAGGTCGTGAAATGTGAAATGATTGTGCACGATATTGGCGAGTTTTTTCAAAACCTCACTTGAATATTCCTGGCCTGCAACTCCAACAACAACAAGCGAGAGATCCTCGTCAAACTGCGCGGAACGCTCAATCTCGGCCTGCAGACGCTCTTTGAGGAAAACAGGTTTTACAAGACCAGTATCCTCGTTGTACAATGCAGAACTGTTCTTGCCTGGTTTTTGGGGGACAGGTTCATCCAAAGGCGGCAGGACTGCATCACTGGCATCATGATCATCCAAAGCAGGCAAGTCAGGACCCTTTCCCGATCCAAATGTGTCTGAAATCACTTCCTCGCTGATATCCGGGAAATCCCCTGATGAAGAGATTTCCTCATCTGAAACACTTTCTTCTACATGTTCCTCCATAACAGGCCCCTGCCTGTTATGCGAAGACATGATCCTGTCATCCGGCAGTCCTGTTATATCGGGAAATGCAAAATCTTCCTCAAAGGTGTCCCTGGCATCCTCCAGGACCAGAGAATCCCCGTGCCTGTGGACTCTTGAGTCTGTTCGCGCGCTTACATCATGGTCAGTAACTACTGCCTTGGACCGGGCAAAAACTGCCAGTATTACAATCAATATCAGGGTCATGCCGAAAAATCCCGCAAGAATATAAAAGACTTCCCACAAAATTGCATGCATATCCTTGATGCTCAAATCAATGTAAACCACACCCAATACCAGTGGAACATTCTGTTCATTATGGACAATAGCAAATTGTTTCTCCATAATGTTTGTTCCAAATGGAGTATTATAGACAGGGGCAGAACTGTAATTCCCGCTAAAAGCATTATCCAGATAAAGCTTGGATTTTCCAACTGCCTTGTATATGATGTTTTTGACTTTGGAATAGAGCACTATGGAAAGCACCCGCGGCTGGTTCTCAAGGCTGGCTTTAAAGAGGGTGTCCATTTCAGGATTATCAAAGGAGCCAGTGCGCTTATAAATATCAGCACTGCTGTTCTTAAGGCTTTCAAGAACCGTTTCAACAGATGTGGAATTTTCGATAGAAAACAGGTTTAGGCGAAAAAGCGTGTAGGCAAAAAGCCCTCCCAGAAAAAAAAGGCTGAAAAGCGCATAACCGGTTATAATATGCCTTTTTTGATTTTCCATGATCATATTATAGCCGCTTTCAGGTGGATTTGAAAAGCATTTCTGTACAATTTTTCAATGCTTTGATATAGTTTAAACAGGAGAAGTGATGAAAACAAGGCGGCAAAGTCTCCCCCCGGGCTGGTATCCTCCTGACCGCAAAGCAACACTGGATGCCATTAACAGGATGGGAAAAAGTATTGACACAGGGAAGATTCCCGTCGCAGGCGGGGTCATCCCCCATGCAGGATGGGAGTTTTCAGGCAAAGCCGCGCTTGAGGTGTTCCTCACTGCAGGCACAGACATTGACACCTGTGTCATAATCGGCGGACACCTCCATCCGGACGACGGGATACTCGCTGCACAGGAGGATGAATACGAAACACCACTGGGTTCTGTTTCCGCCGACCTGGAACTCCTCTCCATTCTTGGAAAAGAACTCCATATTATTCCGGATATTTATCAGGACAACACCGTTGAAATACAGCTCCCGATGGTAAAACACTGCTTCCCCAATGCCAGGGCTCTATGGCTGCGGGCATCTCCATCGCAGGATGCGGTTCTGTTGGGCAAGGCCATTTTCTCGGCTTCGAAAAAACTCATGCGAAGAACCATTGTCTTTGGATCAACAGACCTGACACACTACGGGAGCAATTATGGATTTTCACCCATGGGTGACGGGCAGAAGGCATTGGACTGGGTTAAAAAAGTCAACGACAAGACCGTCGTGGACGCCATTTGCAGGCTTGACGCCATGCAGGCTGTAGAACACGCATTAGCCGACATGTCGGCCTGTTCAGCCGGAGGAGCAGCGGCGGCCATTTCATTTGCCAGGGAAATGGGAGTGCACAATGGGAAACTCCTCACCTATTACACAAGCCATGATGTATATCCAATGGGAGATTCTTTTGTGGGTTATGCCGGGATTATTTTTCCACTGCCCGTGTGAGACTCTGCTTGATATTTTCAAGAGTCCATTTTCGTACACTTGACAGAAGCTTTGCCGCATCTGCAGCCATGCCCCCAAGCCTGCTTCTAAGAGCAGCCATTGCCGGATACTGTGTCATCCACAAAACACGCTCGCTCATGGAAAGCCTTGTCAGATAATTCGTTACGGGATTTTCCGGTTTGGGAAGCGCTGCAACCGATTTTCCATAATCTTCCAAAAACTCATGAACAGAACATGCTGCAGGTCCCGCGGCAAAGAGTTGAGTTATCTTCTCTTCATTTCCAGCCGCACCACCTATTGAGCCAATAGAATCAGCAGGAGAAAGCTCCATAACCAGGCCTTCCCCCGGGAAATGCGTTACCCTGGACCGGGTTCCCTGCAGAAGGGAGATAAGCCTCCGTCTGTACATCAGAAGAGGCGAAGTCGTGTACCGCAACACGCTACCTGCATGATCTGTCTCCACAGTGTTGTTCCTGAAAATCATGGATGCGAAAAGAGACTCCACGGGCAGGTGTCTGTTCTGGATTCCGGCAAAGTAGGTATACAGGTATGTCCCGCGCGAATATGTCTTGCCGCGAGGATAGGAAAAATCCATGCCAAAGAGCGACAGTTCCCGGCAGCCCAGAGTCAGTGCAAGCGATACCGCGGCATGGCTGACATTTCCACCAGATGTATCCAGGAACGGAAATCTGCGCAAATGCGCACTCACGTACTGCAGAAATGGATGCCCGCTTAAAAAATAAATGACCTTGCCTGCAAGGCGCGCGAGAATAGGCGGAGAAGCCAGGTCCAGCACAATCGGTACATTGGCAGGATAACCCTTCATGAAATGGTGATAACTTATATGCTGGCAATCAATTGAAATCACACAATCTGGCGTGATGCTGTTTTCACACAGGGCCGGAAGTGATGTATCCGTAGCAATGAGGAACCTGTTGTTCCTCATGGACTTTAATGTCTCCATCTCCATTTCCAGGGAAGGACCCGCGCCTGTCACAATTACACGCTTTTTTGGTTCAAGTGTTACTGTGGCGGGAACTGCCCTGGCCAGATTGCAGAGCGCATTTCGAAACCATTGTGTGCCAAAACGGGACTGCACCGTGTAATCAAATGCTATTGTATTCATGGTGTTTTCCACTGCCGCGGCCACATCGTGGAAATAATCCTTTTCAGTGGTTATCCGCGGAATCAGCGGTACTGTTGCCAGATCGCCGTAGAGTGCGGGCAGATAGTGCGAGATAACATACTCGGTG
>RPPD01000125.1 GCA_003818675.1 Spirochaetaceae bacterium | reverse complement strand
TTTGAAGCTCCCATAATCTGGCCAAACAGCCTCCCGGCAGGAAAAAGAACCCCTTCTGTTCCAGAATCCGAAGAGCTCGACGCCAGAAGATCCGCGTAGCCCGAGCTTTGGTACAACAGCTGTTTCATCCCCAGTTCACGCATGTTTTTGGGTATGATTCCGATGGAAACGTCAAAAGCCCAGTTGACAATGGCCTGGACATCCAGCATGGACATGATTTCCAGAACACCCACAAAATCCCCGGATTTGGCGTCAAAAGACTCGGAGGCCGCAATTTTAAGGCCAAAATCAGGTGCAAGCTTCTCAAGCAGGATTTTCCCGGCCTGGCCATAGGCCGAGTTGGCCGTCAATATGCCTATCCTGGTTATTCCCCGGGCTTTCATGTCAAAAAAGATCCTGGCGACCGCGAGCCGGTCCGAGGGTGGGATTCGAAAGACAGGGAAGAGTACGGGCGAGGTGATTTGCTCACCGGAGGCCCCTGAAACCAGGAGAACCTGGCTGCGTGTGCAGAAATCCCTGATGGCCATGGTCTCTGGAGTAGTAGATGGTCCGATAATGGCCACAACCCCTTCATCCACCAAGAGCTGTTTGGCCATGGCCAGGGCCTGTTCCGGCAGGCCTTTTGTGTCCCGTGTCACCAGTTCCACCCGCATGCCGGAAATTCCGTTGGAATTGTTGATTTTTTCAGCTAGAAGCCTGGCTCCCTGCTCCTCAGCCTGACCCGTGAGTGACTGCGGCCCCGTAAGGGCAAAAAGACACCCTATTTTGAGTATTGCCTCATTTGACGGCTGGAATAAAGGCTGGGCAGACAGCAAAGTTGACGGAGAAATCGATAAAAAAACGATAAAAACAGCGGCTAAAATTGCGGAAAAGCGGTTCACAAAGAGAACCTCCCAAAAAAAAGAGGAGTACTCCCCCTTTGAAAAAGTACTCCCCTTAAAAAAACTCTAATATAAATTACTTGGTGTAAAGAATGAACTTGCCGTCCTTTACAGTTAACATCTCAAAAGCGGTAATGTCAAGCCCATTATGGTCAGTGGCGGAATAGTTGAAAATACCACCTGTTCCTGCAAAACCAGTGATTTTTTCCAGGGCAGCACGAACTGCTTCCTTGTCTGTAGATCCAGCCTTCTTTATGGCCTCAATCAAAATCATGAGCGCGTCATATGCATGGCCGCCAAATGTGCTTACAGGCTCATTATACTTGCTTTCGTAGGCGTTTTTATAGTCTGTAAGGACCTTTTTCTGTGGATGATCTGCGGGTAAAACATCCGCTACGAGCATGCGTCCTGCCGGAAAGAGCACACCCTCAGCTGCGGGGCCAGCTGCCTGAACATATGCGAGGTTGCCGAATCCATGGCTCTGGTACAAAGGCTGCTTCATGCCGATCTGGCGCATGTTCTTGATGACAATGGACTGGGCGGGTTCAATTGACCAGTTGACCACTGCCTCAACATTCATATTTTTCACCTTGGTCATGACATCAGTAAGGTCAGCGGCCTTGCTGTCATAAACCTCGGAAATTACAATGGTGATTCCGTACTGTGAAGCATATTTCTCAAGCTGGTCTTTTCCGCCTTTGCCAAAGCCTGAATTGGCGGTAACAATGCCAATCTTCTTTATGTTGCGGGACTGCATGTCCTTGAAAATCATTATTGCCGCATTGGCGTCATTCTGGGGAGTCTTGAACACCCAGGGTGATACGGGAATGACGATTGACTCCGCAGCTGCACAGGAGATAAGGATAACCTTGTTGTCCTCAGCGAGCTTTTTTACAGCCAGGCTCTCTCCGGAAGTAGTGGGCCCGATGATGGCGAGGACCTTTTCTTCCTCAATAAGCTGCTTTGTGAATGAAACAGCGTTGTCCGCGCTTGCCTGCGTGTCCTTGACGATGAGCTGGATCTGCTGTCCGTTTACACCGCCGTTCTTGTTGATGTCTGCAACAAGCATCTCAAGCGTCTTTTTTTCTGGTGCTCCAAGGTTTCCCGCGGGTCCGGTTACTGCCAACACAGCACCGATTTTGATTGTCCCCTGTTTTGCCGCACCGCCACATGCTGACAGAAGCAAGAGGCTTCCAGCCAGGGCAAGTGCTGCCAGGGCGATAATTCTCCTTATTTTCATTCCATCCTCCTTTTTAACCTGCGAAAACTGTAGTTTTTCGAAGTTTCCTATTATTAAAACGCAATCAACTCTTTGTCAACAGCATTCACATTAATAATGGGATATTTACTGTTTTTTCCGGTTTTTTTGGGTTCCCCTACAAATTCTTCAAAATATCATTTGTTACAACGGAAATATTGTTCTTTTTCATGACCTCAACCGCACGGTCATGGTCATCTATTTTAAAGATAACAATGGCGTTTTCAACCCGTTTCTCCACAAATGCGTACATATATTCTATATTAATGTTGTTTTTATCAAAGACCTCAAGAATCCTGGCAAGCCCGCCTGGCCTGTCATCCACTTCTACAGCCATAACTTCATTAACCTGGGCCACAAATGCCGCTTTTTTCAGGGCTTCAAGGGCCTTATCCGTGTCATTGACAATAAGCCTGAGAATTCCAAAATCAGCTGTATCCGCGAGCGAAAGCGCTCTGATGTTTACACTTGCCTCTGACAGCACTCTGGTCACATCCGCGAGCCTGCCCTTCTTGTTTTCCAGAAAAATCGCTATCTGCCGAATCTTCATGACTTCCTCCTAAATTTTGCGCTTGTCTATGACCCGTTTGGCCTTCCCCTCACTTCTGGGGATGCTCTTGGGCTCCACAAGCTTTACTTTGGAATGGACATTCAGGGTGGAGTAAATTGCATTCTCTATCTGTTTCTCCGTGCCTGCGAGGTTTTTTATCTCGTCTGACAGGAGTTTCTCGTTCATCTCAACCTGGACCTCTATGGTGTCAAGCTGTCCCTGGCGCTCCACTATGATCTGGTAGTGCGGCTGTACGCCTTCGACCTTCAGGAGCACTTCCTCGATCTGGCTCGGGAAGACATTCACGCCGCGGATAATGAGCATGTCGTCAGTGCGGCCCATGAGCCTGTGCATGCGCACCAGAGTGCGGCCACAGGAACAGAATTCCGGCATGAGATATGTTATGTCCCTGGTTCGGTAGCGCAAAACCGGTGTTCCCTCACGAGTGAGAGTTGTGATGACGAGTTCCCCCTTTTCACCAGGGGGCAGGACCTCTCCCGTATCAGGATTTATGATTTCCGGGTAGAAGAGATCCTCGAAAATATGAAGCCCGTTCTGCTGCATGCATTCCGAGGCGACACCGGGTCCGATTATCTCTGTCATGCCGTATATGTCGATTGCCTTTATCTTGAGCTTTTCCTCCAGTTCACGCCGCATGCCCTCTCCCCAGGGTTCTGCCCCGAAAAAGCCCATGCGCAGGGGAAGCGAATCAAAGTCAACCCCTGATTCCAGCCCGACCTCGGCGATGTTCATGGCATACGAGGGCGTGCAGCAAAGCACCGTGACCTTGAAGTCCTGCATCATCATGACCTGTCGCTGGGTGTTTCCGCCAGAGATGGGAATGAGATTGGCGCCGATCTTGCGCGCGCCGTAGTGAATGCCAAGGCCGCCGGTGAAAAGCCCGTAGCCGTATGCGTTCTGGACAGTGTCCTCGCGCGTTGTATCGCCCATGGCGAGCGTGCGCGCCATGCCCTCAGACCAGAGGTCTATGTCGTTTTTGGTATAGGCGCCGACAACCGGTTTGCCGGTGGTGCCGGAAGAAGTGTGGATCTCCACAATGTCGTTGGGGTCCGAGGCAAGAAGCCCGTAAGGGTAGACCTCGCGCATGTCCGTCTTTGTTGAAAATGGAAGTTTGGCGATATCCGACAATTTTTTGATATCCCCTGGTTTTACCTTTTTTTCATCCATTCTTTTTGTGTAAAATGGTACGCGGTTATAGAGCTTGTTAACGAGCGCGGAAAGCCGCTCATACTGGAGATGTTCCAGCTCCTTGCGGCCCATGGATTCATGCTTGACATTCCACATAAGCCTTGTCTCCTCGCTTTTATATTTTAAGGCTTCACTTTAACTTGAAACAAAAGGTCTGTAAAGCAAGTTTTTGCTTTCGCGGACTAAGGCTTTCCTGTCAAAAATGCCGCCCAGTTTGCCTCAAAAGTCCCTGCTGGTACGTGCTCGTCCACTGCTTTTTTCCAGGCCTCTTCCGGCAAGTCCACATACCGCGAAAGAATCCCGCAAAAGGCCACATTGATGTATTTTTTATCCCCGATCTTTTCAACAAGTTCCTTTGGATCCACGAAGACCGCTGATGGCTGCAGGCTCCTGATTCCGTCCTCGACGCCGGCCGGGTATTCTTCTGTATTGGCAGGCAGTATTCTCTCCCATGATACAATAAACTTTGTTTGGGGACCGGCAAAGGCTGTCCAGCGGAGGGTCTCCATGAGCTCAAGCGAAAGCAATATGTCAGCCTTGCCTTCAGGGATCACTGGCGAAAAAATTTCTTTCCCGAACCTGACGTGCGAGAATACCGACCCGCCTCGCTGGCTCATGCCGTGAATTTCGCTCTTTTTTGCGTCAAATCCGGCATGCAGCGCCGCGGCGCACGCAATGTCACTCGCCATTATTATGCCCTGACCTCCCACGCCCACCATGAGAATACTTGTAGGTTTATCCGCCATATAAAAACCTTCCTTCCAAGAAAGAATTAACCACGGATTCCCCCGCGTTTATCCGCGGGTACACAGATTGACACAGATAATTAAAGTATCGTGGAGTTTGAGCAAGCTCAAACTCCCAGCCCAACGAACTAAAGTGAGTTGGGCCCAGGATCAACATGATTTACAGGATAGATAAAGATTGGAAATCCTGTTTATCCTGTCTGATTCTCTCCTCTTCTCTTCTTATTATTTCCTCTTCCGTTTCCAGATCACGCATGGGCCCTTTATGACCAATAACGTCAACTCGTCTCTCGCAAGCATTTCCCTTAAAGCGTCCTCAACATCCTTTGGTTTGTAGGCGTCCACAATTTTCACCTGGTCATCCTTCATGCCAACAGCAGTGCCCAGTGCCCTGTAATCAACGGAAATGGTCTGGCACAAGTTGATGCGCTCACCCGAGAACGGATTGGGTTGCATGCCGGTCATGGCAGTTGTGTTGTTGTCAAGCACGATGAACAGATTTCGTCTTTTATTGTAGGCGGCGTTCACGAGATTTGAAATGCCCGAATGCGCAAAGGTCGAGTCCCCGATGACAGCCACGGTTTTCTTGGCCGCTTCTTCCCCGCCGGCGATTTCAATTCCCTGCGCAAGGCCCAATGAACCGCCCATCTCAACGCAGGTATCCATGGCGCTCCAGGGCGGCATGACTCCAAGTGTATAGCATCCGATGTCCCCGGTCACGGTGAGCCCCATCTCGTTTAATATTTTAAACACTGTACGGTGCGGACACCCGGGACACAGGGCAGGCGGACGAGGCGGGAGCGCTACGCGCGATGTAAAACTCTGCGCCATATCAGCGGGTTTTCCGGTTTCCTTTGATATTGCCTGCTTAACAAGATCAGGCGAATACTCGCCCGTTACAGGAAAAATCTTTTTTCCTGTAACAACAATTCCGCGTGATGAAAACTCTGTTTCCAGAAAAGGATCCAGTTCCTCCACAACAAATACGCGCTTTACCTTCCTGGAAAACTCTTCAATCATTTTATGTGGTAAAGGCCAGATCATGCCGAGCTTGAGAATGGAAGCTTGCGGGAACGCCTCGCGGCTGTACATGTAATTGATGCCAGAGGTAATAATGCCAAAGTCAGTATCCCGCAATTCCATCCGGTTTATTTCCAGGCCATCTGCGTCAGATGAGAGCTTCTGCATCCGCGCTTCCACGACCTTGTGTCTTTCACGCGCATATGCGGGAATCATGACATATTTTTTGAAGTTGCGCACAAAACCTGCGGGCTTCCCGGCACGCGCGGCCTGTTTTTCAGGAGACGCGGCCGTTTCCGTGTCAGGCATTGCCACAGACTTTGAATGCGAAATCCTGGTGGTGGTTCGCAAGATTACAGGCGTATCATATTTTTCTGAAAGCTCAAGTCCAAGCTTTGTAAAATACAGGGCTTCCTGAGAATCAGACGGCTCAAGCATTGGAAGCTTTGCCGCACGCGCGTAATGGCGGTTGTCCTGCTCGTTCTGGGAGCTGTGCATGTCCGGGTCATCCGCGTTGACAATAACGAGCCCTCCCGAGACACCAATGTACGACGCGGTGAACAGCGGATCGGCTGCGACATTCAGACCAACATGCTTCATGGTCACAAGCGTGCGCGCGCCAGCCAAAGACGCACCAATTCCCACTTCAAGCCCGACCTTTTCATTCACGGACCATTCAGTGTATACACCAGGGTAACGAGTGAGGTTTTCGAGAATTTCGGTAGATGGCGTGCCAGGGTATCCGGTACCAACCGCAACGCCGGCTTCATACGCACCTCGGGCAATTGCCTCGTTTCCTGAAAGCAGAATGCTCTTCATTTTATGCTCCATCTATTTTATTCTCCCAGCTGCTTGTGCGCTTCAAGCAGAAGCCGCTCGGTCTCATCCCATCCGATGCACGGGTCTGTGACTGACTGGCCATATATGAGGTTCTCTGACTTTTCAGACATGGTCTGGCAGCCCTCTAAAATATTTGATTCCATCATCACACCAAAGAGATTTTTGCGTCCCTCGTTGCGCTGCTGCAGAAATGACTTGAAGACACGAGCTTGCCGCGCGTACTGCCTGGCTGCATTGGCGTGACTGCAGTCAAGCATTATCGCCTGCGGCACCTCTGCCTTCTCGAGCATTCCAACTGCCT